>JAEZSL010000313.1 GCA_023443925.1 Bacillota bacterium
GATTACAAATGAGGTTATTTAATATAGGCATCAGCCATAAAACGGCTCCGGTAGAAATAAGAGAATTATTGACTTTTACCGCAGAAGAAAAAACAGAATTTATTAAATCGGCGATACAGTTAAAGGACATCCGGGAATGTGTGCTGATCACCACCTGCAACCGTACGGAAGTATATGTAACCGGCGAAGAAGATGCCGCCGAACAGATTATGCGGTTTCTGGCTGATAAAAAGAAATTAAAATATAATAAAATGATGAAATATTTTCTTCGTTACAGCGATGAGAAAGCCGTGAAGCATTTATTTTCAGTAGCAGGAGGTCTTGACTCCATGCTGATCGGGGAGGATGAAATCTTAGGGCAGGTAAAAGATCATTACCAGCTGGCCTTGCAGTCCGGTACTACGGATTTTCTGCTGAACACCCTTTTCCGCTATGCTATCACCTGTGCCAAAAAGGTAAAAACAGATACCCGGTTATCGAAAACCCCGGTATCCATCGGTACCCTGGCCGCCAACGAAGTATTTCGTTTTTCCGGTAAGGACGAGGTAAAAAAGGTATTAATTATCGGTCTGTCCGGTAAATTCGGCACTATCGTTATGAAGAATCTGTATCATAATAAAAAGGTGGAGATAACCGGCACCACCAGAAATCATAACCTGACGGAAGAATTGGTTTTACTGTATCCGGACGTGAAAATGATTGATTATCAGGACAGATATGATAAAATAAATGAAGCGGACATTATTATCAGCGCAACTGCCAGCCCCCACTTTACCATAACCTATGAGGAATTAAAGCCATATCTGACCGATAAAAAGAAACGTCTCTTTATGGATCTGGCAGTTCCTACCGATATTGATAAAAGTGTTGAAAAACTGGAGGCTGTCCGGTTAATCGACATTGATTATTTCAGACAGGTCTCGGAAGAAAATAATTACTTAAAAATACAGGAGATAGAAGCTGCCGAATTAATTATTGATAAGCAGGTGGATGAATTTTATAAAGAGATCAATTTCAGGGATTTTGTGCCTCATATAAACCAGGTTAAGGAATTGTTTGAGAAGCAGTCTTTTGAAAGCATCCTGTACCGGATTCGCAACAACGTATCCAATGAGGAATTAAAAGTAGTATTGCAAAGTCTGATCATGCTGACCGATGGCTGATGTTTTGTTAGAAAACCTTAAGGAGTGTTTATTGTGGCATATTTTCCCATGTTTATAGAGTTAAAAGATGAAGCCTGTATTGTAGTTGGCGGCGGAACGGTTGCATACCGAAAGATTAAGGCTTTACTGGAATTTGAAGCCAAGGTAACCGTGGTGGCTCCGGAATTCTGTGCCAATATAACGGCTTTAGAAAAAAATATAGTAATGAAGCAGAAAACATATGAAACATCGGATATCGAAGAGGCTTTTTTGGTTATAGCGGCTACCAATGATTTCGATTTAAATCAGAGAATCTCCAGGGAATGCAGGGAACGGAAAATTCCAGTAAATGTGGTTGATTTAAAGGAAGAGTGCAGTTTTATATTCCCGGCTTATGTGAAAAAAGGTGATATAACCGCAGGTGTTACCACTTCCGGAAAAAGTCCGATTATTTCCCAGAAAATCAAAAAAAAGATGAATGAAATTATACCGGATTATCTGACGGAACTGGTTGATTATCTTGGGAATATCAGAGAGGAAATCCAGTCCTCCTTTGAGGAAGAAGAAAGAAGGAAAAAGGTATTCAAACAGTTAGTTGAGCTGGGTTGTTTAAAACACGGTAAGTTAACGGATGAGGACGTACGGGAGATAATAAAGAATGAAAAAGAGAATGGGGAATAAGGATTAACAGGAGGCATCGGTGAAGCAGATTATTAAAATTGGAACAAGAAAGAGCCAGTTAGCCATGGCTCAGACCGAAATGGTAGCAAATGCCATAAGGCAGGTACATAAAGAGCTTGAAATACAGCTGGTGCCTATGACTACGGTAGGTGACAGGATATTAGACAGACCTTTGGACAGTTTTGGCGGCAAAGGTGCATTTATCTCAGAATTTGAAGATGCCATGCTTACCGGCAGAATCGATCTGGCTGTCCACAGTGCCAAAGATATGCCCATCAGTCTGCCGGCGGGTCTTGGCATACTGGCCGTCTCAGAAAGGGAAGATCCCAGGGATGTGCTGGTAACCAGAAAGGATTCTCCATTAAAGCAGGGCGGTATTGTTGGGACCAGCAGTTTAAGACGGCGTTTGCAGCTGGAAGAATTGTACGAGGTTAAGACCGAAAACTTACGAGGAAATGTTGGTACCAGATTATCAAAGTTAAAAAATGGTGAATACGATGGTATTATATTGGCGGCGGCTGGTCTTAAAAGGCTTAACCTGCTGACAGACGAGGATTTTGAATATGAATATTTAAGCGAAGAAACTTTTATTCCTGCAGCCGGACAGGGGATTATCGCGGTAGAAGGCAGGCAGGAGGAATTTTTGATTAAGTTGCTTAATACCTGGCACAACATCACTTCCATGTACTGTCTTGAGACGGAGCGGGAAGTTTTAAGACTGTTGAATGCAGGCTGCAGCGAACCCATCGGGGTTTATTCCGGTATCAATAACAATGAGATTACGCTTAAGATTATATATAAATATGGGGATAAAGCAATACGAGTTATGGGAACTGCAGCGATAGAGCACAGAACCTCACTGGCACAGGATTTAGTTCAGAAGATTAGGAGTTCATATGAATAAAAACGGAATGGTTTATTTAGTTGGAGCAGGGCCGGGAGATCCGGAACTGCTTACCTTAAAAGGCGAAGCCAGATTAAAAGATTGTGAAGTTGTAATTTATGACAGACTGGCTTCTGACAGTCTCCTGGAGCTGGCACCGGAGACCAGCGAAAAAATATATGTAGGAAAAGATGTGGGAAGACATAGCTTTCATCAGGAAGAAATCAACGAAATTATTGTTAAGAAAGCCCTGGAAGGGAAAAGGGTCGTCCGCTTAAAAGGCGGCGATCCTTTCGTGTTTGGCCGGGGCGGAGAAGAAATACTGGCATTGCAGAAGGCTTTCATACCTTATGAGGTTATTCCGGGGATTACTTCTGCCATTGCCGCTGCCGCATATGCCGGAATTCCCGTAACCCACAGGGGAGTCAGCCAAAGCTTTCATGTCATAACCGGACATACCAAAGATTCTAAGAATCAGCTTACCGATAATTTCGAAACCCTGGCTAAATTAGACGGTACTCTTATTTTTCTGATGGGTATGGGTAATCTGCCAGAGATAATAAGCGAACTCTGTAAGTATGGAAAGGATATCCATACACCGGCTGCAGTAGTCTCAAACGGTACCACCGGTAAACAAAAAACGGTGAGAGGCACCCTTAACAACCTGCTGGATAAGGTAGCGGAACAAGGTATCAAAGCCCCGGCGATTGTTATCATCGGCGGAGTTGCCGAACTGGATATGAAGCCGGTGAACTGCGGCGGTCTTCACAGCAAAAGAATCGGTATTACCGGCACAAAGAAGTTTTCGGAAAAGCTGACGGCTAAACTGCGTGGACTTGGAGCGGAGGTCAGTGATTTAAGCTTTTTATATATCAGGGAGGCAGCCGATAAAGAGGAGCTAAAACAAGCAGTCTCCCGTTTGCAGGAATATACCTGGGTGGTATTTACCAGTACCAATGGTGTGGAGCTTTTCTTTCAGTATTTAAAAGATAACCAGATCGATTACCGGAAGCTATCCGGTGTTTCCTTTGCCGTAGTGGGAAGCGGTACAAAAGCTGCCCTGATACAGCAGGGGTTTGTCCCTGATTATATGCCGGAAACTTTCACTACGGCTGCGTTGGCGGAGGGTATGGCAGGTTTTCTGAGACCAGAGGACAAAGTTTTAATTCCAAGAGCGTTAAACGGCTCTGAGGATTTAAACGAGATCCTTAACAAGAGCCATATCCCATATACGGATATAAAAATATATTCCGTTGAAATCAATGAAGAAAAATACACCAGAGTAATGCAGGAATTATCCGGATATGATTATATTACCTTTGCAAGCGGCTCGGGAGTAGACAGCTTTTTTGAAAACGGGGATAAGGAATTAATAAAAAGGTTAAATAATACCAGAATCGTATGTATTGGTGAAGTTACAGCAAAAAGACTGAATCATTACGGCATAACCGACTATATTATTGCCGGAGAATACAATGCAGATGGTATGGTGGCTGCTATTCTGGGGGCAGACAGAGGGGACTTAAGCGGGTGTTTAAATATAAACTGCATGCAAAATTATTCAGAACCCGGTGCTGCAAGGGAAAAAGAGCTAATAGAACAAAAGAGCTAATAGAACAATAAAAGCAGGACAAAAAAGTAACAGAATTTGAAACGATGCAGTATTGAAATTAAAACGGAGCAGAAGTTTATATTACTTATAACTGCACCCTGTGTAGGAGGTTTAACATGATTAGAAGAAGGCGGCTAAGGATTAATGAAACCATAAGAGCACTGGTAAGGGAAACCAGTGTTCAGATCTCGGATCTGATTTATCCGATGTTTATAATAGAAGGTAATAATATAAAAAGCCCGGTAGACTCCATGCCTGGAGTTTATCAGTATTCTTTGGATCGTATCGGAGAAGAATTGATGCGGGTTAAGGAAAGCGGGGTAAAAGGTGTTTTGCTCTTTGGAATACCGGAGCATAAGGATGAGACCGGAAGCGAAGCTTATAATAAAGATGGAATAATCCAGAAGGCGATCCGCTATATTAAGTCCGGCTATCCGGAACTGGCGGTAGTTGCGGATATTTGTCTTTGCGAATATACTTCTCACGGACATTGCGGGCTTGTAATGGATGGGCACATCTTAAACGATGAAACCCTGCCGCTATTAGCAGAAGCAGCAGTTACCTGTGCCATGGCAGGAGCCGATATTATTGCGCCATCCGATATGATGGACGGCCATATAGAGGCAATCCGTACAGCCCTTGATAAGAAAGGTTTTCTACACACCCCTATTATGGCATATAGTGCAAAATATGCATCCGGATACTATTCCCCCTTCCGGGATGCGGCCCATTCTGCTCCTGGTTTTGGGGACCGTAAGACTTATCAGATGGATTATGCTAATTCTGCGGAGGCTATACGGGAAGTGTTGGATGATATCAAGGAAGGTGCCGATATTGTAATGGTAAAACCGGCGCTGGCCTATCTGGATGTAATAAAATCGGTTGCGCTGGAAACAGACTATCCCATAGCAGCCTATAACGTAAGCGGGGAATATGCTATGGTAAAAGCAGCTGCCTTAAACGGATGGATCGATGAGAAAAAGATCGTTATGGAAAATATGACAGCCATGAAGCGTGCCGGCGCCAAAATTATTATAACTTATCATGCACTGGATGTGGCCGGCTGGATTAAGGAGATGGAAGCATGAAAGATCAGGTATCAAAGGAATTATATCAGAAAGCGGTCCGTTATATGCCGGGCGGAGTTAACAGCCCGGTCCGGGCCTTTGGTTCCGTAGGACGTACACCATTATTTATTGAAAGGGCAAAGGGCAGTAAAATATACGATGCCGATGGCAATGAATATATTGATTATGTGTGTTCCTGGGGACCGGCTATATTAGGACATGCCCGTGATGAAGTAATAGATGAAGTGCAAAAGGCAGCCAGAGATGGTTTGACCTTTGGTGCACCTACGAAAAAAGAAGTGATTCTGACAGAACTAATCTCTGAAATCATGCCCTCCATGGAAATGACCAGGCTGGTCAGTTCCGGTACGGAAGCCGTTATGAGCGCCATCCGTACAGCCAGAGGGTATACAAAGAAGGATAAGATAATTAAATTCAGAGGCTGTTATCACGGACACTCCGACGGCTTGCTGGTAAAAGCCGGATCTGCGGCCCTTACCCAGTCAGTTCCGGATAGTGCGGGAGTACCAAAATCCTATACGGATAATACCTTAATAGCGGATTATAATGATAAAGCTTCGGTGCGGCAGTTATTTCATCAGTATAGAGGGGAAATTGCAGCGGTGCTGGTGGAACCGGTGGCAGCAAACATGGGAGTCGTACTGCCGGAAGAGGATTTCCTTCCATTTTTAAGAAAAATAACCTTGGAAGAGGATGCCCTGCTTATCTTTGATGAAGTAATTACCGGCTTTCGTTTAGGTCTTGGAGGAGCGCAGGAATATTATAAAATCAAACCTGACCTGACAACCTTGGGCAAAATTGTAGGCGGTGGTATGCCTATGGGAGCTTACGGCGGAAAAAGGGAAATTATGCAGATGGTATCTCCTTTAGGCCCGGTTTATCAGGCCGGAACCTTATCCGGTAATCCGGTTGCTACGGCGGCCGGAATCAAAACCCTGGAAATACTAAAAGCACATCCGGAATATTATACCGCAATAGAAGCCAAGGCCGTATTACTGGCGGAAGCGTTCAGAGACAGAGCGCAGTCAAAGGCTGAGGATATTAAGGTGAATCAAATCGGTTCTCTGTTAAGTGCTTTTTTTGCCGGGAAGGAAGTAAAGGATTATGACTCTGCTTTGTTGTCCGATACCGGACGTTATGCAGAATTCTTTCGAAAACTGTTAGAACAGGGAATCTATGCGGCTCCCTCACAGTTTGAAGCAATGTTCGTATCAGCTGCTCATACGGAGGAAGACATTACAAAAACCTGCGGTATTATCAGAGGATAGGCTGGAATTGGGGTTGTAAAAAAAATATATATATAAATTTGTATATTATGTCTTTTGTAATGGAATTAAATTAATTATTATGTGGCATAATGACATAGGTTTTAAAAAGATAGTATAATTTCATGGAAATTATTACTATCTTTTTTGCATTGTATATGATAAGATTTGTTTGTAATGGTGAGATACTATATATATAAATAAAAATCATGATATTAAACCAATGATAATAAATAATTATATAGAATAATTGTCAAAAGCCTACGATTGCTTTCGTTGTTTATATATAAAGAAGAATAGCGTGAATTGCTTCGCAAAATACATGGAGACCCTTGGATGAATAGTAGAAGCGGCTATTTGTCAGGGTTATGCCAGAAAGACACGGGTTTTAGTGTGTAATAGTATATAATTTCACACACTGATGGGAAGCTGAAAAACCGTTCTATTAAATAAAAAATTTATTAATCCGGAAGTATTTCGCTTAGTCTGTGCAACCCCTGGGACTAAGCTTGTAATAAACGAGATTTAGAAGGAAAGGAGGTTCCATATATGAAAACAGTAGTTGTTTTTTATTCCCTTGGAGGTTACACAAAATATATTTCTGAAATTCTTGCCGGGGAATTGAATGCAGATTTATTAGAATTAAAGACCATAACCGATTACCCCTCATCCGGATTTAAAAAATATATATGGGGAGGTAAAACAGTTATCTTAAAAAGGAAACCGGACTTAAGCAATGATAAGATCGATTTAAGTGCTTATGAGAATATTCTCATTGGTACACCTGTATGGGCAAGTACCTATGCTGCTCCCCTGGGTACATTTTTTAAGCAGTATCCCCTTGCAGGAAAAAATGTTGCGGTATTTGCCTGTCATGTTGGCGGAGGTGCCGACAAATGTTTCAGAAAATTACGGACGCAGTTAAAGAACAATCATATTATTAGTCAGACGGATTTCGTTAATCCATTGATGAAAAACAAAGAAAAGAGCACGAAAAAAGCGGTGAGCTGGGCCAGAAGCCTGCAGCTTAACAGTAGTGATTTGTAGAAGGCAGCGGTTAATTTTTATCGATTGAATCCGGAAGGTCAGATTCGTTTATTTCTAAATGAATCTGACCTTCCGGATGTAATTGAACTTTTGACGGCTCATTAGGTGGGTTAGAAAACACTGGGCTGATAAATAGGTAATAAGTTACATTATATGGCAGTAAAGCCAAAGAACTTAATGCCGGTTGAGATTAATACTTGAAATAATTATTGCAATGTGGTTAAAATAGAAGTAGAGTGAATTGTCTCGCAAAATGCATGCGAGTCATTAGAAGAATAGCAAAAGAGGCTATTCTTCGACTTATGCCCAAAAAGCATGGGCGTTAGTGTGAAATAAAGAGCATTTCACACCCTGATTGGAGGCAGTAAATCATCTGTCAGCAGATGATTTATGCCATGGGAGCTAGTGTATCTTTATACAATACTAATTATTAATATTTTATATTCGAAGAAAATTTTTGGAGGACTCCCTCTATGGGCAATGTAGTTATTATAGGAGGCGGTGCTTCCGGGCTGGCTGCTGCAATCTTTGCAGCCAGACATCATAATAAAGTCACGGTGCTGGAACATAAGGATAAAATAGGCAGGAAAATAATGGCTACCGGTAACGGAAAGTGCAATTACACAAATTTGAATCAATCTGCAGAATGTTACAGAGGTGATGACAGTTCCTTTGCCATGAAGGTACTGTCTCTGTTTGACGTTAACCAAACCGTTGAATTTTTTAAAGAACTGGGTATTTATCCTAAAGAAAAAAACGGGTATATTTACCCTAATTCCGAACAGGCAGCCTCTGTAGTTGAGGTTTTGCAACTGGAGCTGCTTAAATTACAGGCAAAGATCCTATGCGAAGTTCATGTGGAGAAGATTACCGGGAAAAAAGGCCGGTTCCTTATAGTCACAAATAAGGGTGAATATACCGCAGACCAGGTGATTCTGGCAGCCGGCGGATGTGCTTCGCCGAATCTGGGTTCTGACGGAAGCGGGTATGCACTGGCAAAAAGTATGGGACACCGTATCATTAAACCTCTGCCGGCTCTGGTACAGTTAAAATCCGATGCCAGGTATTTTAAGACTCTGGCCGGTGTCAGAACCTCAGCACAGGTACAATTATTTGTAAACGGATCGTTAATTTCCAAAGAACAGGGAGAATTGCTGCTGGCAGCTTACGGGTTATCCGGAATACCCATAATGCAGCTTAGCCGGTATGCCTCCAGGGCTCTGAGTGAAAAGAAAAAGGTACAGCTGGTAATCGATTATCTGCCTTTTATAAACCAGGAAGAACTAAATCAGTTATTATTGGAAAGGATTAAACGAAATCCCCAAAGAACCATAGAGGAGATGCTGATTGGCCTGCTGAATAACAAACTGGTCTATGTGGGAATTAAGGAAGCCGGAATGGATCCTCTGGCTTTATGCGCCACGGCCGGCAAGGATAAGCTAAAACGCCTGGCGCTGCAGTTTAAAGAATGGAAAGTAAATATAACAGAACCCAATTCTTTTAATCAGGCACAGGTAAGTGCAGGAGGCGTTGATACGGCGGAAATTAAACCGGACTCTTTGGAATCCAGATTAGTAAAAGGACTTTACTTTACAGGCGAAATTATTGATATAGACGGCACCTGCGGAGGTTATAATCTCCAGTGGGCCTGGTCCACCGGAGCTGTGGCAGGCAGGAGCTGTAAACCAGGCAGGAATGAGGAATAGCATGATTCAGATTACACAACTTAAACTAAATATAAACCATACTCAGGAAGATTTAAAAAAGCAAATAGCAAAACAGTTAAAGATTTCCGCGCAGGAAATCTTAAGTTTTTCAATCACAAAAAAATCCATTGATGCAAGAAAAAAGGATGCGGTTTTTTATGTATATAATGTAGAAATCGAACTTTCTGATGAAAAACGGGTTATGAAACGGATTCACAGTCCAGGCATTACCCTGAGTCAGAGACCGGGTTACCGTTTCCAGCCCTGCGGGGAGGAAAAACTTCTGCACCGCCCGGTCATAACCGGTTTGGGACCTGCCGGTTTATTCTGCGGCCTTATGCTGGCACGTTGCGGTTATCAGCCTATTCTGATTGAACGGGGAGAAGAGGTAGACAAACGGGTTTTGTCAGTGGAGAGATTCTGGGATCAGAATGAACTGAATGTAAATTCTAACGTACAATTCGGAGAAGGCGGTGCAGGAACCTTTTCCGACGGCAAATTGAATACCTTAGTTAAGGACGAACTGGGCAGAAACCATAAAGTACTGGAAATACTTACAGAACATGGTGCACCGGAGGAAATACGGTATCTGAATAAACCACATATCGGTACGGACCGCTTAAGAGCTGTGGTAAAGGGTATCCGAGAGGAAATTATATCCCTGGGCGGAGAAGTGAGATTTAACACCTGTTTAACGGATATTATAATTGAAAGCGGAAAGTTAACCGGTATTGAAGTGAATGGCAAGGAATTTCTTCCCTGCAGTATACTGGTAATGGCAATCGGCCATAGTGCAAGAGATACTTTTGAATTGATACACCGTAAGGGATTTAAACTATCCCCCAAATCCTTTGCCGTTGGGGTAAGGATTGAACATCCCCAGAGTCTCATTAACCATAACCAATACGGTGAAGCAGCTGACAAACTTCCGGCTGCGGACTATAAGCTTACCTTTAATGCCGGCACCGGGAGGAGTGTTTATTCCTTTTGCATGTGCCCGGGGGGCTTTGTCGTAAATTCATCCTCGGAACGAGGCGGTATTGCGGTGAACGGTATGAGTAACCACGCCAGAAATGAAGCGAATGCCAACAGCGCGTTGATTGTAACGGTTACTCCGGCGGATTTTCCGAAACATAAGGATATTCCCGAGGTTTTGACAGGAGTGGAATTTCAGCGTATCTGGGAGAAAAAAGCTTATGAAGCCGGTAAGGGCTTCATTCCGGTCCAGTTATTTGGTGACTTGTTAAGAAACCGCGAAAGTGTTACAATAGGTCATATTACTCCCAATATTAAAGGAAGTTACCGGTTGTCCAATTTAAGACAGTGCCTGCCGGATTATGTAATTCAATCCTTAATGGAAGGTGTTCAGGCTTTTGACCGGATGATACCTGGTTATTGTGATGAAGAGGCAGTTCTGTCCGGTGTGGAAACCAGGACTTCTTCACCGCTTCGAATCGAGCGGGATGACAAATTTGAATCCAGTGTTAACGGAGTCTATCCCTGTGGGGAAGGGGCCGGATATGCAGGCGGTATCACCTCAGCCGCCATGGATGGCATTAAGGTATTTGAAGCAATAGCAAAACGATACAGAATGTAAGAGGCTAAGAGTTTGAAAGGAGCTGCATATGTCTTTAAATAGAGAAACCATACAGGACAAGAAACGTATTGTCATTAAAATCGGTTCTTCTTCCTTAACCCATGAAAGCACCGGCAGTCTGAATTTGTCCAAGATGGAAAAGCTGGTAAGAATTTTAACGGATCTGAGAAATCAGGGCAAGGATGTAATTTTAGTATCCTCCGGTGCCATTGCAGTAGGCCGGGAAACCATAGGCTTAAAAGAAAAGCCGAAAGTAACCGCCGTTAAGCAGGCTTGCGCGGCCGTGGGACAGGCCAGGCTTATGATGGTATACCAGAAATTATTTGCAGAATATAATCAGGTACCGGCACAAATCCTGATGACAAAATATACAATGATTAATGATATCAGCAGAAAAAATGCAAGAAATACCTTTGAAGAATTACTAAACCTTGGAGTAATCCCCATTGTTAATGAAAACGATACGGTTTCCACGGATGAGCTGGAATTCGGAGACTTTGGCGATAATGATACCTTATCTGCCATTGTAGCGGCTCTTGTGAATGCCGATTTGTTGATTCTGTTATCCGATATCGACGGATTATATACGGATGATCCCCGTAAAAATGCGGAGGCCGAATTTATAGATTACGTGGAAGTGATTGATGACAGATTATGTGAGATGGGTAAGGATTCGTCTTCTTCCGTAGGAACAGGGGGCATGACCACCAAGATTTCCGCAGCAAAGATTGCCACGGATTCCGGAGCCGATATGATTATAGCCAACGGGGAAGAAGTCTACATAATTAATGATATTATGGAAGGTAAGAATGTGGGTACCTTATTTAAAGCCCACAAGGATGAGAATTTTGTTTTAATGGATTATATCCGTACCAAACAATATCCTTAAAAACATACGGTTAGAAAGGTATTTTAAAATGGATGACAATAAACTGGCAAGAATTAACGAACTATATAAAAAATCCCAGAACGAGGGATTAACCGCAGAAGAAAAACAAGAACAGGCTGATTTAAGAAGTGAGTATGTTCTGGCAATCCGTAAGAATCTAAGAGGAACTTTAAACCAGATCTCATTATTAAACCCGGACGGATCCGTTACGGAACTGAAGAAGAAGGATAAACAATAAATGCAAAAACAGGAAATCCGCAGGAACATGAAAGAATTAAAAAGCAAATTAACCCTTACAGAACAGGAGCATTACAGCGAAAGAATTATACGTTGTCTCCAGGGGCTTACTGAGTACCGTCTCTCAGAGGAGATTTTTTGCTATGTTAACTTTAACCAGGAAGTTATAACAACCAGGCTGATTGAAGAAGCTCTCTCCGGCGGGAAAAGAATTGCAGTGCCTAAAATAATTGATAAGGATATGCGTTTTTATTATATCAGTTCCCTTAAAGAATTAGAAACAGGTATTCTGGGTATCCCTGAGCCTTTTGAACTCATTAGAAAAGCGGAAGCTGTTCCGGACCCGGAAAAAGATAATCTATTTATTGTACCCGGTCTGGCATTTGATCCAATGGGTAACCGGATTGGCTATGGTAAAGGGTTTTATGATAATTATTTCAGAAAATATTCGAACTGTTCCATGATAAAAATAGCATTAACCTATGATTTTCAGGTTCTGCCTTTACTGCCTAAGGAGGATCAGGATATCAAAATTGATCAGATTATCACTCAGGATGGCTTAATCAAAACAATAAAATAAATGCAGAAAGGAAGGTTGATCCATATGAAATACTTGGAAGAGATTGGCGTAAAAGCCAAAAAGGCTGCGGCAGAGTTAAATATTTTAGGAGTAGCCCGTAAAAACGAAGGACTTAAGGCTGCTGCATATGCTTTAACAGCCAGGGAAGAAGAAATTATAAAGGCAAATGATCTGGATATAACAAAAGCCAGGGAAAATGGTATGGCAGAAGCCCTGATAGACCGGCTGCGGTTAAATCATGATCGGATACAAGGCATGGCGTCCGGGCTTTTAGACATTGTCGAATTAAATGACCCGGTGGGGGAAGTAATATCTATGAATACCCGTCCCAATGGTCTGGTTATAGGACAGCGGCGGGTTCCAATCGGTGTAATCGGTATTATTTATGAATCCCGTCCCAATGTAACAGCAGATGCCTTCGGACTTTGTTTTAAGACCGGGAATGCTGTTATATTAAGAGGCGGCAGCGATGCGATTCATTCAAACCTGGCAATTGTAAGTGTAATTAAGAAAGCGCTGAGTGAAACAGGGCTTAATGAGAGTGCCATACAGCTGATTGAAGACACCAGCAGGGATACTGCAAAAGAATTGATGCGTTTAAATCAGTATATTGATTTATTGATTCCAAGGGGTGGTGCAGGTTTAATCCGCACGGTTGTAGAAAACAGTACGATACCGGTGATTGAGACAGGAACAGGGAATTGTCATGTTTATGTAGATGAATCGGCAGATTTTGATATGGCTCTCAATATAATCGACAATGCCAAGACCCAGCGTCTGGGGGTTTGTAATGCCTGTGAATCCCTGGTGGTACACAGTAAAGTGGCGGAGGCGTTTATACCGCTTATTTATGACAGATTAACAGCAAAACAGATTGTATTCCGTGCGGACGAAAGAGCCAGGAGTATTTGCGGTAAAATGGAGCCGGCTGTTGATGAAGATTATGGAAAAGAATATCTGGATCGTTTTATTTCCTTAAAAACAGTTGATTCCATTGAGGAGGCAATTGAACATATTAATTTCTATAATACAAAACATTCCGAAGCGATAATAACCAGTAATTATGAGCATGCAATGAAATTTTTAAATGAAATCGATGCGGCTGCAGTTTATGTTAACGCTTCAACCCGGTTTACGGATGGAGGAGAATTCGGGTTTGGAGCCGAAATAGGCATTAGTACTCAAAAACTTCATGCCAGAGGTCCTATGGGCCTGACTGCGTTAACTTCAACAAAATATATTGTATTTGGCAACGGGCAGATAAGATAAGGAAGTAAACGTTAATCCGGAGTTAAAAGAATTCTTTGGGATATGTGCATATGGATGAAACATTGACTGTTTTAATCCGGTTGTACATATCCTTTTTTCTTGCCGTAAATACGGCCTTAAGAAAGGGGGGAAGACATAACCAGGAAGATTTAATTGAAACAGAAAGTAGTGCAATAAATAGGTGGGATAAAATAATATAATTTAAACAACGAGTAATAGAGTTTTAAACAACTTGAAAGAATGAATGGATACGTTGGTTCGAACTATTTTTTTCTTAACTACAACAGGAGATGAGCATATGACAAAATTACAAAGGTTGATAAAAAAATGCATGGAACAAAATAATCTTAATTCTGGAACAGCAGAATCATTTAACAGTGCTTTAAAGGATTTAGGACGTTGGGTATTAACTCTGTACAGCAATGGCAATCTGACATTTGATAATTCTGAAAAAGATAAGATGCGGCTGCATGATAATTTGAATGTAGCGGAATTTGTAAAGGAAATCGGTGAAAATGCGTTGGAGTATGGTTATTTTAAAGGCGGTGACAAACCCTTTTACGAAATGATTGCACTCTGTCATAAGGAATTATCCGAAGCTATGAGTGAATTCGATAATGGCTATCACCCCTGTTATACTTATTACCGGGTGGATAGCGAACCCAAAGGCATACCTGCAGAATTAGCAGATGTTATTCTGAAAATATTTCTTATGTGTTATCAATATGACATTGACATTGAAACCATTCTGATTGAAAAAAATGAATATAATAAGATGAAAATGAAACGGAAATCATGACTCAGGTATATCACTTAAGTCCCGGTGACTTAACTGGAATTTGAACTCTCTTTTTACCTTTTGAAACATTAAATTCAGATGAATTATGTCCACCTAGTTTAAATAATTAGACTTACAAAAGCAAAGCCCCTTTTTTATAATTAGTTTATCAGATAGCAACAGATTAATAACTAATCTGTCTTATGATAGAAAGGAAAGGGTATATGAAAAAGAGATTTTTGAGTACTTTATTGTGTGCAGTAGTGGTATCGGCGTTGCTGGCAGGTTGTGGAGCGAAAACAAATACCACTGCCGTGGAAAACCAGACTGTAACAGGCGGCGGGGAAACAAAAACAGAAGAAAAAAAAGCTGTAGTAATATGGGATTACTTTGAAACAGATGCGCAAAAAGAGATGATGCAGACGTTAATTGATGGTTATAATGCATCACAGGATCAGTATACGGCGAGTCATGTGTATGTTCCTTTTGCGGATTATGAGAAGCAGTTAACCCTTGGAATTGCTTCCGGTGAATTGCCGGATCTGGTAATTTTAGACGGCTGTACCATGGCATCCTTTATCTCATTAGGGCTCTTCGGAGATATTTCCGATGCTAAGATAGCCTGGGAGGATTATCTGAAAGGGCCGATGGAATCTACCATGCTGGACGGAAAACACTATGGGATTCCTTTTGCTACTAACTGTACGGCTTTATTTTATAATAAAGATATGTTTGATGCAGCAGGAATCGCATACCCGGATGAAAATACTACCTGGGATAAGTTCAGTGAAATGGCAAAAACTTTGACCAAAGACGGTGTTTACGGATTCGGCAATGCAGCCACCAATACGGATGAAGGTACATTCCAATGTCTCCAGTGGCTCTACACCGCAGGCGGAAATTATAAAGATATTCCAAAGGGTATTGATGCCTATAAATTAATGCAGGACATGATTAAAGAAGGTTCCTGGGCGAAAGACTCTGTTAACTGGACCCAGTCCGATGTAAATAATAATTTTATGGCAGGCAACCTGGCGATGCAGCAAAACGGACCTTGGCAGATTCCCGGTATTGAAAAAGATGCTCCTGATCTGAACTATGGCGTAACTGTATTGCCAAAGAGGGATGAAGGTTCCGGTCAGGCAACTTCCATTCTTGGCGGCGAGAATATGGGTGTTGTAAAAAAGGATGATACAGCAGGTGCCGTTGCATTTTTACAGTACTATGACCAGACCGAGGTTATGGTTAATGCCATGAAACAATATGGTTCTTTCCCTCCGAAGACAGAGGCGGCAAAGGATGCTTACTGGACAGAAGATCCCATTCAGGCAGCCTTTATACAGCAATTGGAGACTTCCATTCCCAGAGGTCCTTCCGCTGCATGGCCATCCTATTCTGCGGCCATCCAGAGTGGTTTCCAGGTGGTTATGACATCAACGGCAACTCCGGAACAGGCAGCTAAGGATACCCAGACATCGGTGGATGCGGTAAAATAACATAAATTAAAAGGGCTGTTGTAATAGCTTTAAACAGGAGAAACTGGACTGGGGTATTTACACCCGGAATCCTGATCAAATTAGAATAAGGCTATTTTACAACAGCCTTTCTTACCGGAAAGGACTTAAATATGAAAAAAGAAAAAGCATTTAAATCGGAAGCCGTACTGGGCTTTGCCTTTGCACTTCCGGCAGTGATCTATATGCTGGTTTTTATCGGGTACCCCATGGTGCAGAATCTGATACTAAGTATTAAAAATGTGGATGTTTATACCTTTGGTGACAGCAGTAAACAGGCTTTTGTGGGACTTGAAAATTACATCGGGCTCTTTGGAGGACCGGCTTCTATTTTGCCCCATGCCATTCTTAACACACTGATTTTTACGGCAGCCTCCATTTTTTTTCAGTTTATTATCGGGTTTGGGCTGGCACTGTTGTTTAATAAACAGTTTCCCGGCTGCTCCTTTTTCCGGGGGGTAACCATGATCTCCTGGCTTTTGCCGGTAACCGTTGCAGGCTTATTATTTAAATTCATGTTTACCAGCAGCGGAGGTATCATTAACCAGTTTCTGATGCAGTTAAATCTGATCAGGCAGCCATTGGAATGGCTTCTGAATCCCAGACTGGCTATGGCAGCAATTGTGGTCGCCAATATATGGATCGGCATTCCCTTTAATATGATGCTGCTTATTACAGGGCTGACGACCATACCGGAAGAAGTATATGAAAGTGCCAATCTGGACGGTGCAAATAAGTTACAGACTTTATTCCGTATTACGGTTCCCATGATTAAACCGGCTATTATGTCGGTACTTACCCTGGGGTTTGTCTATACTTTTAAAGTATTTGACCTGGTCTGGGTAATGACAAAAGGCGGGCCGGTGAATGCTACGGAATTGGTATCCACCTATTCCTACAGACTGTCCTTTGAAGAGTTTCAATTCAGTAAAGGAGCGGCAGTGTCCAATATTCTGTTCCTGATCCTGTTAATTGTAGGCTTTTTCTATATAAGGCTTATTGATGACGACGAGGTGATGTAATGAGACGAAACAGAGACATGAAAAAGAAAATAGGCTTGCTTATGGCGGGAGGATTAATTTTTATAATTTTTATATTTCCGTTATATTGGATGTTGGTTACGGCTCTAAAGACCCAGGTAGAGATTTTTCAGATTCCGACACCATTATGGCCGGAAAATCTTACTTTAGAAGCTTTTAAAAAGCAGCTGTCAGCTTCCGGAGAAACCTTAAGGGGATTTAAAAACAGCGCCATCATTTCGGCAGGCTCCACACTTATTTCTACCATATTATCCATTCCGGCCGCATATGGACTGGCACGGTTCCGTTTTAAATGGAAGAAGCCCCTCATCCTGTTTTTTTTAATTACTCAGATGCTGCCCTCAACTCTTGTTCTTACACCCCTGTATATAATGTTTTCCAAAGCTGGAATATTAAATTCATATCTGGCACCTATGCTGGCAGATGCTACCTTAGGCATTCCTTTTAGTATTATTATTCTAAGGACTTACTTTATTTCAATACCCAGGGAACTGGATGAGGCGGCTAAAATTGACGGCTGTGGTTATTTGGCAGCCTTTATTAAGGTTATTTTTCCGATTGCAAGACCGGGCGTGGTGGTTGCAGCAGTATTTTCCTTTGTGTATGCCTGGGGGGATCTGATATACGGCCTTACTTTTATTACCAATCCCAATATGCGGCCCATAACATCTAATATCTATAATTATGTCCAGCAGTACCAAACCTTGTGGAATTCCACTATGGCCTTTGGTATTGTGGCAATCTCACCGGTCATATTGATTTTTATATTCATGCAGAAATATATTGTCAGCGGTTTGACCAATGGTGCTGTGAAAGCCTAAAAGGAGGAGAAAAGGTTGAAGGAAAATATGAAATTGGAATCCGTTGGTTTAGACAGAATTCACATTGAGGATAAATTCTGGACCAAATATATCAATCTGGTGAAGCAGGTAATGATTCCTTATCAGTGGGAAGCTATGAATGACCGCATACCGGATGCGGAGCCAAGCCACTGTCTGAAGAATTTTGAAATAGCGGCAGGACTTTATGAAGGAGAATTTTATGGGGCTGTTTTCCAGGATACGGACATTGCAAAATGGCTGGAAGCAGTCGGTTGGAATACAGCTGAACTCTACGGTGATTATCCGGTAGAATTAAAGCCGGTACTTTTAAGAGCGGTTCCTTATGCCTGTTGGAATAACGCTCTTTTGATGTCATAGGAGGAACTTGCCCTGGCAAATAACCCGGCATAAGAATACGAAACAAACAGTAGGGAAGCAGTCACCCCGAAATAGAGAAACCGCAGAGATATCCTAGAGTTCATTAAATTTACAATATTACAAAAAATAAATGGATTCAGCAGTATTCCTTTGGTACAATAGATAATGAGAATGTAAATATAAGTTAATCCCATCGATGTTTTTACTAACTGATAACAGGACGGTCCTATGAAAAAAAGATATAAATCCAAAGCCCTGGCATGGTTTAATAACCGGAAGCTCGGACAGAAAATTTTATTTGCCTTCGTGCTTTCCTCCATTATGCCCATGCTGATCATTCAATCCATCAGTCTTTTTGTCAGTACGGAGGCATTGAAAGATAAGGTAGACCAGTTAATGGTCAATCAGCTGACCCAGATAGCCCAAAGGGTCGATTTAACGCTGGAGGTCTATACCAATATGGTTTATCAGATTTATGTGGATAATCAGATTATTGATAATGTTATTAAACTTCAAAATCCGGAATATACAAAAAAGGAAGTAGCATTTCACGAAATCTATAATCGACTCCAGCAGTATAACAGTTCCGTAGGTGGTTTAAGGTGCATCAGCATTATCTGTTCTGACGGCAGCCAGGTGACCTATGATCTGGGAACGGCTTCTTCCATTGAAAATATATGGGAGAGTTATGCGGATATGAGGCAGATCAAACCTTATATTTCAGCACAGGAAAAAGGCGGTATGGTAATTACGCCAACCATGCGTTTTAATAATACCGGGGAAGAACTCCGGCTGTTCCATATATCGAAAACCATGTATGATTTAAATGATCTGGGTAAAGGCTCCATCGCAACCATAGTTATGACAATTCAGGAAAGTGTACTCAGTGATATATGCAGCAGTACGGAGGATTTGCCGGAAGAGTACAGCATTAACTTCATTACAGATGACAAGCGTAATGTCATCGCCTATCCGGACGATTTTTATTCGGGCATCCGGATGAATCCGGATTTGGGAATTAAAGAGTTTGTTTTGGTAACCGGTAAGTTAAAGAATAAGGACATTGCAGTGAATACTTATCAGGACAGTGACAGCGGACTGATTTTTTATAATGTTTATGACAAATCCTATATGCTGCGGGATATTACCCGTAATCAGAAATTCTCCGTTATAATTGGCCTTACGGCCATCGGATTTTCAATTCTGATGATCAGTTATACGGTAAATACCATTGGTAAATCCATAAAAAAGATTATTACGGGTATTAAAGAAGTGCAAAAAGGAAATTTAGAAGTTGCGGTGGAAGTTGACAGCAGTGATGAGATCGGCCAGATCGCAGAAAACTTCAATACCATGGCCGGAAAGGTGAAAATTCTGATTGAAGAAGTAACAGAAGCCAATGAAAGGCAGAAAAATGCAGAAATCAAAGCTTTAGAGGCTCAGATCAATCCCCACTTTTTGT
>JAEZSL010000113.1 GCA_023443925.1 Bacillota bacterium
TAATGAGTTGCTCATGGTAAAAATCCTCCTACGCGTAAAGTTTTTCTTACATTTTACCATGAATTCAACACTCGTTCCCTAAATAGTTAGTCTCTTAGTGCGAAAAATATTTACTCCTCAGAGCTGATTATTTTGTATTAGCATTAAGAATTTAATCTGTTTATTGTTCATATCACTGCTGTTTTTATAGGGATTTGGACAATACCCTTTTATCCGTTTTATTTAGTTTATTATAATTAACATACGGTCAGCCCATATATTTTCATAGGACTGCGGTAAAATTCATATAAAAAGCGCAACAGCAAAATTGCTGTTACGCTCCACAGGTTAAACTATCCTTTATTACCTCTCTGGGTTGACTTATACATTGCTCCTTTGTTATCATACGTAATCCACTCACCAATGGGTTCTCCCTTTTCAAAATACCCGGAACGCTTGATGGTACCATCCGGCCGGTACCATTCCCAATAACCTTCCGGCTGGCCGTCTTCCATCTTGCCTTTTGACCAAGGGGTGGTCCCGTTGGCATGGTATTTAATTGTATAGCCATCAATCACATCCATCTTCTTTTCTTTTACGCCATTTGGATGAATCAGGTCACATTTCTCATTGCCCACAGCTAATATTCTCCTTATCTGTAAAGCTTCTTTTTGTCCGCATAATCACTCAAAAAAACTCCAACATTTAATTCTCTTTCTCTAATCCACTCTTTGGCATTCTGCACCTTAGCAAACCTCCCATTGAGTGCTGCCAGATAGGCACACTGAACCTGTTCTGCTGAAACTGTAATTTCTCCCCACTTTAGTTCTCTTGTTGCACATGCATCCTCAATTAAGGTTACAGAAAACCCATGATTTCCGGCAGATCTGACCGTCGTATCTATACACATATGAGTCATCATGCCGCATATCACTAAAGTATCAACCTGTTTTTTATTCAATTCTTCTTTCAGGTTCGTACCAATAAAACTGTCCGGTTTATGCTTGATGATAATATCTTCCCCCGGTAAAGGAGATACCTCTTTGTAGAACTCAGAACCCTCCGTATCAGGTACAAAAAAAGCAGCATCCGGCTTTAAATTAATATGCCGGACATGGTATATCGGTAGTTGCTTTTCACGAAAGAAATCCAGGATCTTATGTGCCTGTTCGGCTGCCTGCTCTGCATTAACTAATTCATACTTTCCGCCTTTAAAATAATCATTTTGTATATCGATCAAAATCAAACCGGATTTCATTGTAACACCTCATCTCATAATTTTTATTACTTCCGTTACAGTGTAACCCGGATAAGAAAATAAGTAAATTACTTACTTATTTGTAGGTATCCTTTCAGACCGAGGAAAGACTTATATATCAATCTCCTCTTCCGTTCCCTGTTCCGTCAGATATGCTATGCCGATATTCTGCATAATGAGAACAGCTTCCAATAACTGGCTTCCCCTGTCTGTCAAAAAATACTCCACATGAAGAGGGTAGCCCTCATAACTTTTCTTCTGTATAAGTCCAAACTCCTGCAGCTCTTTTAATTGCTGAAGCAGCATTTTTTCTGAAATTCCTTTAATTCCATGCTTTAAGTCTGAAAAGGTCTGCGACCCGTTTCGAAGCTTGAAAACCAATATGGTTTTCCATTTTCCGCGGATAAGATCATGTACAATTTCCAGCGGACATGTGTAATCATTACGAATTTTCATTTTTACCCCCAATTCTTTATACTTAGAAACCGGCCGGTACCATTCCCAATAAGATCTTAAAACAGTTCAAAGTCATGTTTTACTTTATATGTGCTGCCATATTAAAGATTATTTCGGCCATTTCATTTACCGGTTTGGTCAATCCGGTTTTGAGCCAGTGCTGTATCAGTCCTACACTTCCATTGAGTACAAATATAAAATAAAACTCCTTTGTCGATGAAGGTGGTGTCAATGCCATTAATTCACATTTGTCATATATCATCATAAAAAGATCTTTTTGGAAAGAAACATCACCTCGTTCAGTAAGTAAAATTTGAATCTGCTTGTTATTGTCCGCAATGTATTGCATAAGCTCCTGAAGAATCTGTATGATATTGCTCTTACCGGTTGGCCCGTGAATACTACTAACAGCTCTGCTTACCGATAATAGAACCTCAGCTTCAATTTTACGAAGAAGGTCGTTCGGGTCAGTATAATGTGCATAAAAAGTTGTCCTGTTTATATCTGCTTTTACGCAAAGCTCTTTAACGGTTATTTGGGTAATGGTTTTTTGCTCCATTAGTTCCATAAGCGCGTCTCGTAATACCATACGTGTATATTGAGTTTTCCGGTTCTGCTTTAATTCTTTCATAAACAACCTCCTCGTATCCCCATCAGATTAATAATATTGTATGTAAAACAGACATATTAAAGTTATTTGTTGTTAACACCACAGATTCAAAGCATCTGCAGGTTGCAAAAACAACACTATGATGCTATTGTAATTTTATTATTTCAAATTGTCAAGGAAGTAATGCCTATTTTGAAAGGAGTGTAGTATTTTATGGTTTTATATTTTTCTGCCACAGGCAACAGCAGGTATGTTGCAGAGCGGATTGCTCGGGAAACAAAAGATGAAATCGTTTCATTAAACCTGTTAATCAAACAGAATAAGCAAGATGATCTTATTTCAGAAGGAAAACCATTTGTATTTGTTTGTCCCACCTATGCCTGGAGGTTGCCACGGGTAGTGGAGGATTATATAAAAAAGACCAACTTTAAAGGAAGCCGCAAGGCATATTTTATATTGACTTACGGTGGGGAAACCGCAAGCGCAAGTAATCATGTGAAAAAACTTTGCCAATACAAAGAATGGGATTTACAAGGCTATGCACAAATCAGGATGCCGGATAATTACCTGCTCATGTTTCCTGGTGTTGATCAGGCTGCGGCAAAAGAAATAAATAGAAAAGCAGAGCCTATAATCAATCAGATTTTAGTGGATATTCATGCTGGGAATCCTATTTCTTCTATAGATGAAAACGGTATAAGGAATCAATTAAAAAGCGGCTTAATAAACGGGATATTTTATAGATTTTTGGTAAATGCCGGAGGGTTTCATATTAATGAAACAAAATGCATTAGCTGTGGTAAGTGTGCAGAACTTTGTCCGCTGAACAACATTATCTTAACCGATGGTAAGCCCCAATGGGGAAATCAATGTACACAATGCTTGGCTTGTCTTCACAGATGTCCAACAGAAGCCATTGAATACAAAAAAAAGACGCAAGGCAAGCCAAGGTATTTTTTTGACGTCAAATAGATTAAGATATAGAACCGGCAAACACGGGTGAATCCCTGTTGCCGGCTCTATCGTAACAAAGGCCGCACATTCTTGCGGCCATGGATCAATTCACAAATCATTGTTCTCTATACCAATACTTAAAACTCCCGTTTTCATTACTGCTTTTCTTAAATATTGGTTGTACATAACAGGTGATTTTAAATTTTTTATTGCAATATTACATTCCAGAGCCTTAATATTTGTCAGATACCTGCGATGGAATCCTTCCTGCCCGTTATCAAGGGCCTTGGCTAATGCCACAGCACTCCGAAAGGCATAACTTAACCCCTCTGCTGAACTTGGACTTATCAATCCCGCTGCTTCACCTACTAATGCAACCTGGCTGTTACCTGTACAAATCTGGCAGCTCTTAGTTGGTCTTAATATATATGAGCCTTCTCTCCTAACTAAATTGTCAAACTCGAAACCATACCTCAATAATTTTTTCTTAAGAAGTTTAAATTTTTCAGCTGCTTCCTTTCCTGGTTTAAGTGCAGATCCCAGGATTAAATATTTCTCTTTTGGTATCGTCCACGAATAAAAGTCTGTAATCTCTTTATCGAATATTGCACCATAATAATCCGCATTTTGCTTCGTTTCAAACCATTCCTGAATCGCTATATATTCTTTTGGCTTTGGACAATCAGGAAAGCCCTGTTTTCTTATTTGAGAGAATGCGCCATCTGCTCCAACCAATATTTTAGCCTTCTCTGTAAATTCCCTTCCCTTGTGGAAGAACTTAACATTTACTATGCCGTTCGTTATGTCATAAGAATTAAATATAGAGCCATTAACAATATGAACTTCCGGAGGAATTACTGATTCAAGCCATTCATCGAATTTTTCTCTGTCTATATTTATATAATTTCTTTGATAATACCTTTCGATGGAATTATCATTATCGATTGTTCTGACTGCAAATAACTGCGGACTTAAAACTACCTCTTTCGGAATACCCAGGCAAAACTTTGCCAGCATCCGCTGAGCGTCAGGAGCAATTAATCCACCACAGCATTTATGGTATATAGAGTCTTTGTTAACGGCAAAGGATCTCTTTTCGAGGAGCAGTACTTTATATCTCTTTCCGATCATACGTGCTAATGTAGCTCCGGCAGGGCCTCCGCCTACAATAATCATATCATACATTGAAATACCTCTATTTTAAATTAAGGAATCTATGCAATATCACATTTCATATAAATGCAAGATTTAATAATAGTCATATTAAGTTTTAATCACTTTTGTATTCTAAAATATCTCCTGGCTGGCATTCTAATGCTTTGCATATTGCATCTAAAGTTGAAAGTCTGATGGCTTTTGCCTTTTCATTTTTTAATATCGAAAGGTTGGACATTGTTATTCCGACCTTCTCCGAAAGTTCTGTCACACTCATTTTCCTTTTAGCCAGCATTACATCAATATTAATTATAATTGCCACCTTATCACCTCACACTGTTAAATCATTTTCTGATTTAATATCAATGGCTTCTTTTAAAAGTTGTTGAAGAACCGCAGCAAAGACTGCAATCACAATGGACGCAAAGATAATGATGCAGGGGAAGCCTACAAGACCTGGTGCATCGTCTGCCTCTGCAAAGGGATATAGAAGTGGTATGATTCCTGCGTATATTATACTGATTGTGATTGCACAATATTTTATCTTCTTTAAAGCACTTACGGATAATTCCGAGAAAGCTTTGTTGTGATCAATATAGCTTAGAAGTTTGAAAGCCT
>JAEZSL010000230.1 GCA_023443925.1 Bacillota bacterium
AAGTAACCGTTAAAATTATTGAAGTAAAAGAAGGCAAGGTAAGTCTGAGTATGAAAGCGGTGGAAGAAAAAGCCGAAGTTCTGGATAATGTGGATGAAGTTCCATTTGAATACAGCAGCGGCGGAGAGGTTTCTACCGGTCTTGCAGGACTTTTGTCCAAGATTAAGTTGTAGAATGAAATGAAAAAGTAAGGTGTGGCAGTTATAACTGATATACCATAACAGGAGAAGGGATGTAATTCTTACCTTTCCTATACTATGGTTAAAGTTCATAACATACCGTACCTTACTTTTTTTGTAATTGGCAATAAATAAAACGAAAACAATTCGCCTTGCTATTTTAATCTGAAGAATTTAGCATATTTATTATCCGCTTTTTTATCTTCTTTTCTCTTTGTTTTATCTGATATTTTACTGTCCTCTTCCTCCGGAAGCTCTTCTTTATAGGCCGCCGTCTGCAGTATGGCCTCTCCTGATTCATAATTTATGGGTTCATTAATAAATGTTTCTTCCTCTTCCTCGTTCTCATCCTCGATCACAGTTCCATAGGAATCCTTAATCATGTTCTGGAAATTCTCAGATAGGATCTCTTTGTATTGGTCCAGTTCTGCTTCATGATTATAGATTTTAATTTCTTCATTAAGTGTCAGCATTTTGTGATCCAGATAGGATACTATATCCGCGCATTCTTTTAATTCTTTCCTGATTCTCTCCGGTGCGTTCCCTTCAAATTTGTAGTATATCTTGTGTTCCAGACTTGCCCAGAAATCCATTGCAATGGTCCTGATCTGAATCTCGGCCTTTACATTAACCATAGTATTGGATAAGTAGATCGGAACGGAAATAATCATATGATAACTGGTATAACCGTTGGACTTTGGAAACATAATATAGTCTTTTACTTTTAATACCTGTACGTCACTTTGCTTGGCAATCAGATCGGCAATCCGGTATATATCCGAGGTAAAAGAACAGATGATCCGGATACCGGCAACATCATTAACATACTTGACAATATTCTCAACCGTCAGTTCCCTGCCGTTATGGCGAAGCTTTTTGGCAATGCTTTGAGGGGACTTCATACGTGATGTGATATGTTCTATAGGATTATATTGATGATTCAATTTAAATTCTTCGTTTAAAATTTCTAATTTTGTATTAACTTCTTTTAGGGCTGAGTCATACATTAGCATGACTTTCTTCCACTCTTCTTCTTCGTTGTAAAACATAGGTAAATCCATAGTTTCTTGTTCTCCTCCTTAAGTAAGGAACACCCCTTAAAACCCATTTCGACTTATTATATCATACAAATATGAACAATCTTTGAATATTATGAAACTTTATAAAATATTAATGTTTCTGAGTTAATGATAATTTATTATCATTAAAATTATTTTTTTGTTGACAATTATTACTAGTATGCTATAATAGGAAAAGACTATGAAAGAAAGTGAGGTAAAACCATGATGAATTTTATATTTAACAGCAGTAACCCGACAACCACAACATTATGCAAGATTACCTCAATAATAGGTTTGACTCTGAATGATTTTGTATTTGTAGAAAATTAATTTCTAGAACAAAATCATTTATATGAAACTGACTTTTATTGCCGTGGTAATTGCCACGGCTTTTTTTTGCCTCTGAACGGGGAATAAAAGCAGTAAAACCATTATTGATTGGATGCATTTATTAACATTTGACTTAAATGGGAGGATAATTGAAAAAGGAAAATGGGCTTTATATTATTTTGATTTAAATGTGCACATCGCACAAGACGGGAGTTTTTATGAATAAATTAACAAAATATATATTTAAATATTGGTATGCATATGTATTTGCCATAATCTGTATGACTGCCAGTATTGCTTTGGATATGCTTTCACCCCAGATAACCAAGCGGATCATCGACGATGTAATTGTGGGCGGAGACAAAAATCTCCTCACGCCATTATTAATCGGTATCCTTATTATAGGGGTCGGAAGATGTATCTTCGGCTATTTGAAAGAAGTAATTTTTGACCGTGTAAGTTCCAAGATATCCACCGATATCAGAAGAAATTTACTGCGTCATATCCAGACGCTGTCCATTCAGTTCTTTGATAAAACCAATACGGGTGAGCTTATGTCCAGAGTTAAGGATGACGTGGATAAAATCTGGGGTGCCTTAGGTTTTGTAGGTATGTTGGTTATCGAAGTAATTATACATACCAGCATTGTACTCTACTGTATGATTAACCTAAGTCCCAAATTAACCATAATACCTTTAATTGCAATGCCTATTGTGGCTTGTATTGCAATCTTCATGGAAAAAACCTTAGGCAATGTATACGAAGAAATCAGTGAGGAGAATGCTGTTCTTAATACGGTAGCACAGGAAAACCTGGCCGGTGTAAGAACTGTTAAGGCCTTTGCAAGAGAAAAATTTGAAATTAAAAAGTTTTTGTCTCATAATAAACGATATTATGATTTAAATATGAAACAGTCAAAAGTATTTGTAAAATATTATCCATACTTCCAGTTCATCACAAAGCTGCTTCCGGTACTGGTTATTATCTTCGGCGGTATTATGGTGATTAAGGGAGAAATAACATTAGGTACGCTGGGAGCCTTTACGGAATATTCCAATAATATTGTATGGCCTATGGAAATGCTGGGCTGGTTAAGCAACGACATTGCTTCTGCTTTTGCTTCCAACAAAAAGATTAAAAAGATATTGGAGGAAACCCCGGTTATAAAAGAAAAAGAAGACTGTGCTGTATTAGGTAATGTTAAGGGTACCATCGAATTTGATCAGGTATCTTTTGCCCAGGGTGATAAATCCATTCTTACTGATATTAATTTTAAACTAGAAAGCGGTAAGATAATTGGAATTATGGGGGCAACCGGTGCCGGTAAATCCTCCATTATAAATCTTTTACAGAGATTTTATGATGCGAATGAAGGGGAAATCCGATTGGACGGAGTTAATATCAAAGATTTAACCTTGAAGGAACTACGTGGCAGTATTTCTCTGGTTATGCAGGATGTTTTCCTGTTTTCCAATACAGTTGCCGAAAATATAAAATTAGGCAAAAGGAATCTTATAGATGAAGAGGAAATTCTGCATGCGGTATCCAATGCCCAGGCAAAAGATTTTATTGAACGTATGGATAACCAATATGAAACCATAATTGGAGAACGAGGCGTTGGTTTATCCGGCGGACAGAAGCAGAGAATCAGCATTGCCAGGTCCCTGGCCAAAAAGACACCCATTCTGGTCTTGGATGATTCCACCTCTGCACTGGATATGGAAACCGAGCTGATGATTCAAAAAGCCTTGAACGAACTAACCGATACTACGAAAATCATTATAGCTCACCGTATTTCAGCGGTAAGAAATGCGGATGAAATCATCTTTCTGGAGAATGGAACCATCGCAGAACGTGGTACCCATGAGGAATTATTACAGGCAGAGGGTCTGTATTATAAGACCTATATGGCCCAGTATGGTGATTATTTAAAGAGCAATACCGTTGCGGTTTAAACCTTCTGGTATTGCTTAAAGGAGGAATTTTTAATGTCAATTAACTCTGTCAGAGATGACGAAAAATCCGTCAGCACGGGTAAAATACAAACCCTGCTCCGGCTTTTTAAATACTTACTATCTTATAAAAAACAAATTATTATTGTACTGATTATTATGGCCTGTACCGTTACAATCAGCTTAGTTAACCCTTTAATCGTAGAGCATGCCATTGATGTCAATATTGCACACAAAGATATCAACGGTCTTATCCGTTTAGGTATTTTTGCTCTGGTTCTAAATATCATTTTTATTTTACTGGTAAAACTGAGAATGTATATTATGGCTAGTATTTCTAATAATGTACTGCTGACTGTCAGACAGGAACTCTACACTCATATACAAAAGTTAAGCTTCAGCTTTTTTGACAGCCGTCCCACGGGTAAGATTCTGGCAAGGATCATCGGTGATGTTAACTCTTTAAAGGACGTATTATCCAACAGCGTTACGACCCTGATACCGGACTTTATTACAATTTGCGCGGTTGTGGCAATCATGTTTGCTATGGATTATAAACTGGCTTTTGCGTCCATGATCAGCTTACCCATCATGATACTTGGTATGTGGCTTATCCAGGTCTATTCCCATGTCAGGTGGCAGGTTTTCCGTAAAAAGAGCTCTAATTTAAATGCCTTTATTCATGAAGACTTATCCGGAATGCGGGTAGTGCAGAGCTTTACGGCAGAAGACGAAACGGCGGAATCTTTTGATGAACTGCTGATGGAGCAACGGGGTGCTTTTATAAAAGCCATTGTATTAAACGATGCTTTTGGTCCGGTTATTGATTTTTGCTGGGGTCTTGGTATGGTATCTCTTTATTATACCGGCGTAAAATTAACCGGCAGCAACGGCATACAGGTAGGTACCCTGATTGCTTTTGGAACTTATATATCCATGTTCTGGCGCCCTATTATGAACTTAAGTAACTTCTATAACCAATTAGTTACCAATATATCCGGAGCAGAACGAATCTTTGAAATTATGGATACCAAGCCGGAAATCAAAGACGGGAATGAGGTCACTGAACTTCCCGAAATAACAGGAAATATCTGCTTCGAGCATGTTTCCTTTGCCTATGATAAAGATACCCAGGTATTAAATGATGTTAGTTTTCAGATAAAAGCCGGAGAAACCATTGCACTGGTAGGACCTACGGGAGCTGGAAAAACCACCATAGTCAACCTCATCAGCCGTTTTTATGATATTCAGGAAGGTAACATTCTGATTGATAATTATAATATAAAAGACGTATCCATAGAAAGCCTCCGCCAGCAGATGGGTATCATGACACAGGATAACTTCCTGTTCTCCGGAACCATTAAGGATAATCTGCGTTACGGTAAACTGGATGCCACAGACGAAGAAATCATTGCGGCTGCCAAAGCAGTAAATGCCCATGACTTTATCATGAAACTGGAAAAAGGCTATGATACGGAATTAAAAGAAAGAGGTGCCGGCTTATCCGTTGGCCAGAGACAGCTGCTGGCCTTTGCCAGAACTATGGTGTCCATGCCAAAAATACTGATTCTGGATGAAGCTACCTCCAGTATTGATACACATACGGAGCTGCTGGTACAGCAGGGTATTGAAGCCCTGTTAAAGGGAAGGACCTCCTTTGTTATCGCCCATCGTTTATCTACCATCCAGAAAGCCGACCGTATATTTGTAATTGCAGACGGAGGCATAATGGAACAGGGTAATGCAACCGAATTACTTGCCAAGAAGGGCATGTATTATGATTTATACATGGCTCAGTTTAAAAATATCTGATTCAGGAATACCATTCTTTAGCATGTAATGCCTAAACATTCAACTATAGAAAAGAAGCTGACCTGAATGAGCTGGCTTTAAGTGCTGTCACTTTTTAATTATGTATCCCTGGCATGCCTAAGTCATCCCCTGGCTATAAAACTTGAATTAAATTATATGATAATTTAAAGGAGTGGCAGACACAAATCTGCTACTCTTTTTTAACTCCCTAAAAAAATAAAATCAGACTGTTCAATCAATCAAAAATATGATAACATGGATAAATATGAGTGACTGTTACAACTGAATACTATGTAACTTTAACGTAAAACCGGCCTTTTCCTCGTTTTACGGGGTAATTCATAAGTTACGGTTAATTATTTCAATAATGGTGTTGAATGTAAGCGCATGCTTTTTTCAACACTATTTTTATGCTTACAAAGGAAGGTAGACGAAATGAGTAAAAAACTTAATTTGAAACAAACTCTCCTGCTCGTGGGGAGCAATACTTTACTTTACGCCTTCGTGTCATTGACTGTTGGAAAGTCCGACTCCGGTATTTTTTCAATTATTGTTTTTGTATTGGCATCTTTTATTTTGTCAGGGGTTATTGTAATAAAGACAAATTACACGATCCATCTGCTGATTGAAGAGCTGAAACGAAACCTTATACAGTTTAATGAAGGTAATTTTACGGGGCATCTAAAAATTAATACCAATCAAAAAGAGCTGAGTTCTGTTATTGATCAGTTTGAAAAACTGAAAAATATGTTTAATACCTGGGTTTATGAACTGCTCCATTCTGCCGTTTCCATTAAACTCTCCGCTAATCAAATTAATTCATCTTCCGTCAGGACAGCAGACGGTATGGAGGATTTAAACCAAAACCTGTCGGAAATCCGGCAGTTTTTTGAAGAAACCACCGGGATGTTAACGGATGTAGCCGCTGCAACGACCCAGTTGTCCTTAAGCAGTGCGAATATTGCCCAAAACAGTACCCATGCAGCAGACAGCGTCCAGAATGCCAACAATGCCGCAATAACAGGCAGCACTGCAGTTACACAGTTATCCGGTTCCATGTACCAGATTAAAGATAACGTATTAAATGCTTCTGAAGTAATTACGAAATTGCAGCAGGTTACGACGGAAATTGGTGAAATTACCGGCACCATAACCTCCATTGCCGGACAAACCAATATGCTGGCTTTAAACGCAGCCATTGAATCTGCCAGAGCCGGTGAACACGGAAGGGGATTTGCTGTGGTATCGGAAGAAGTACGTAAGCTTTCTGATGAAACCAGGCAGGCGGCTGATAATATATCCGACCTTATACATACGATACAAGAGGAAGTATCCCTGACCGTGATTGCCATGAAACAGATCCGGGAAGAAGTCGATAAGGGCGTAGAACTTTCTGATAATGCCAGCTATAATCTTCATAATATTATGGAAGCTATGAGCCGCACTGTGAATTTAGTGGAAAGCATTTCCCAGGATGTGAACCATCAATCCCAGGGGACTGATACAATATCTGAAAGTACTCAGACCCTTGCCGGCAAAGGCCATACCGGAACAGCTTCTGTTCAGGAAATCGCTAGTGTAGCAGAAACCCGGCTGGAAGACGTCCAGCTGAATAATGAAAGTGTAAAAGAATTATTAAGTATTTCAGACAATCTGGAAAATGTCATGGAGAAATTCGATAAGGCAATTGGTGACCGGATGTTAGCCGCAGGTTCACATATTGCAAAACTTCATGCAGAAAAAGCTCTCACCTCAGAGGATTTAATCCGTTTAACAAAGGAAATGGGACTTTCAGAGATCCATCTGTTAAATGAAGATGGTGTCATTGCCGAGACCAGTAATAAGGCTATACTGGGATTTCAGTTTAGCAGGGAGAAAGGCACCCAGACTTATGATTTCATTGAAATTCTGCATGATTCCTCCGTAAAAGTAAATCAAAAGTTTTCCTTCCGGGATGTAGACGGCAAATTGTTTAAATATACAGGTATATCCATAATTGGCAAACCCGGGATCATTCAATGCGGTCTGGCCGCTTCGGAGGTAGTTCAATTTAACGGAGACTATCAAATGTAAGTATAGAAACCGTACGGAACTCAAGATGATAATAGTAACTTAAAAAATATCGCCTGACAGTGCACCAAAACCTGTACTGTCAGGCGATATTATTAACTCCTGATTACTATGAATCCCTGTCCGGGGATGTTTACTAACTATTATTTTTAATATAAGTTTATATCATTAAGCACTGTATCTATTTATCACCAATGGCTTGGCGACAATATTTGATTAAAAATATTTCTAAATACTATATAATTACAATCTTGTGTCCCACATACCACAGAAAGAATCCACAGGATCTTTTCCCTTAAATTCACTTCTTCCAAGTAATTTGTCCATTACAGCCTCTACATTAACCTTTTTGAATTTGTAAGCATTAATATAAGTTCTGATTCTGGGTACATCTATAAGATGATAAGGATTGGCAAAGGAAATAAATATGGTTGGTATTTCAGCCTGGTAATTAGGGCAGTTGGCACCCATTGGCTGAGCCCATTCAATACGGACAACCGTCTGATTGCTTTTTGTTATCATATTACCGACATAAAGCAGCAGGTCATATTTATCAACCATTTCCTGATATTTTGAAGCCCTTCCTTCCAAACCTTGGGGAGCTTCAAATACATCCACCTGAAAACCTTCCTTCTCCAGCGCTGCTTTTATAGCTTCAGTCACATCTTCACCTCCGGCATATCCAAGTGCATTTTCACCTGATATGATAGGATAAAGTAAAACCCTTTTATAATCGTTCACATTAAGAGGGAGGATCCCCTGTTTATTTTTAACCAGTGTCACTGCCCCGTCCGCACATGCTCTTTCCAACTCTTTGTGTTCGCTGCATCCTATAATTTTTCTGGCTGTGTCAATATTCGGAACCAAGGTTCCGTCTGCCTGCTTTTCCGGAAGTTTAAGAGCGGCTTTTAAGCCAAGAATTCTTAACACTGCTTCGTCCAGACGTTCCTGGGTGATGGTTCCGTCTTCCACACCTGCTTTCATAAACTCATAATCTTCATCCAGATTTTTGGTGAACAGAAACATATCACAGCCAGCGGCAATCGTATAAGGAACTGCTTTCTTACGACTCATGGGTATGCACATACCTGCCATGGTAGTTGCATCCGTTACAATTAAACCGTTAAAACCAAGCTGATCTCTTAACAGACCCTGCAATAATTCCGGTGCCAGGGTAGCCGGCATAATATCCTCATCCTTGATGCCAGGGCATAGCTTTCTGCTATAGGCAGGCTGCATAATGTGACCTGCCATAACCGTCAGGGCACCCGCATCAATACAGGCTTTATATACCTCTCCAAAACTGGCATCCCATTCTTCACAGGTTAAGGAATTGACACTGGTAACCAGATGTTGATCTCTTTCATCAACTCCATCTCCCGGAAAATGTTTGATAGATACCGCCATTCCCTGTTCCTGACAGGATTTTGTATAGGCAACTCCGCACTCTTTTACCAGATTTGCATCGGAACTGAACAATCTGGTAGCCATAATCGGGTTACGGAAATTCATATCTATATCTATTACCGGTGCAAAAGCCCAGTTAGCTCCCACTGCAGCACCTTCCCTGCCGCATACATAGCCCATCTTTCCAGCAAATTCACTGCCTCCTGCTGCCGCTACCTGCATATGAGGTCCAATATTAGTGCCTTCTTTCACAAGGCCGTCGCCTCCTGCTTCGAAATTAGCGGCAATCAGTAACGGTATTTTTGTATTTCCCTGCATGCAAGAGATTGTATTATGAATCTCCTCCAAGGGCATGGGCCTTCCCATGCAACCACCGATTTTATATTTGGTTACAAAAGATTTAAGGGTTTCTTCTTCACTGTTGTAAGCAATCAAGCAGAACAGCTGACCTATTTTTTCCTCTACAGACAAGCCCTCCAGTGTATCCTTAACCCACGCTACTCCTGCGTCTGTTAAATTAAACGGTTTTTTTCTTAGTAAATCATAATTCATTCTAAGCTACCTCCCTTTTTTATATAATTGCAAACACTTTTAATCTATTAAAGGCTTCCTATAAATATTTACAAGTAATTTAATGTATAAATTTTTACGCAAATTTTTTATAAAGATTTATTACGTAATTTCTACTTAAAGAGTTATTACGCATTTTCTACTATAAAGAGTTATTTTTCTATTTTTACTATAAGATTATTACGTGATTTCTAATAAAAAAGTTATTACGCAATTTTTACTATAAAGAGTTATTACGTATTTTCTACTATAAAGAGTTATTACGCAGTTTCTACTATAAAGATTAATTACGTATTTCTACTATAAAGAGTTATTCGCAGTTTCTACTATAAAGAGTTATTACGCATTCTCTACTATAAAGAGTTATTACGCAGTTTTTATTATAAAGATTTATTTATGTAATTTTACTATGTAAATTTCCAGGCCCGTAAGAAAATCTGTCGGCTTAAGACTGGATTCTGCTTGCCATTAGCTCATTTAGCAGTTCATCGATAGTCATATAGTAAAGTCCCGGTATACAGACCTCTGCATTAGGAAGGTTTTCCTTTGTACCGATACCAACCGCCTTCATACCACCATTATGGGCTGCCTCTATGCCTGCCCTGGCATCTTCAAAAACAATACAGGCCTCTCTCTCCAGCTCCAGCTCTCTTGCTCCTAGCAGAAACACTTCCGGGTCCGGGTTTGCTTTCTTAACTTTCGTACCATCAATTATGGCATCAAAAACTTCCATCAGCTTCAGTCTGGACAGAATTTCTACCGCATTTTTACTGGCTGAACCCAGGGCAATTTTATATCCTCTCTCCCTGGCATCCGCTAAAAACTTCTTTACTCCCGGCAAAACCTCTTCCTCTTTCAGTTTTTTAATATACTGCAAATAAATATCGTTCTTGATTCTGCAGCATTGCTCTTTTTCCTCTTCAGATAGTTTTACACCACCGATTTCCAATATAATTTCTAAAGATTTCATACGGCTTACACCTTTTAAACGTTCGTTATCCTCTGCCGTAAAAGGTATATTCCGCATATCCGCCAGTTCTTTCCAGGCCAGATAATGATATTTTGCCGTATCAACAATAACGCCATCCAGATCAAACAACAATCCCTTAATTTCTATCATTCTTCGTTTCTCACCTTCTTCCTCCATTATAGTTCTAATCATACAGTAACTAATCTATACATACAATGCCGAAACCTTAGGATCTAACTGCACATTACTGCTGTTTTATAAATTGATATAATTCTCCTTTCATTTTAAAATCGTAAAAACTTACAGTTATTATTGTCACAGCTTTTTCTATATGCTATATTAAGCTATAGAAGATAGTTATTACCAATTCATTCTGCTTAATACACTATATAGAAAAGTTATTTCTTTTCATACAGCGTATATATTAAACTTAGATTTTCACTCAATGTATATATTAAGCTTAATTTTCTATACAGCGTATAGCTAAAATTTTCATACTGTGTATATATTAAGCTTAATTTTTCATACATCGTATAATAAAGCTTAGATTTTCACACTGCGTATATATTAGGTTTAATTTTTTATACAACGTATATTAAGCTTAGATTTTCACACTGTGTATATATAAGCTTAGATTTTTATACTGCATATATAAGCTCAATTTTTCATACAGCGTATATTAATCTTAGATTTTCACACTGTATATATATTAAGCTTAATAATTTTCACACTGCGTATATATTAATCTTAAATCTACATACAGCATGCATTAAGCCTTAGATTTTGCAGGTAACAATTTACTAATCATATTTAGATAAGAGTAGGAAAGGATATCCTGCCTGTTTTATGGTTTTCAATCTGTACTAGAATTTTATAGCAGATATCAGGCAGCTAAAGGATTTCATAATGAACAGTAAGCATGAAATAATAGAATATAATAAAGATCTTCCTGTTAAATTATTCTGCCAGCGGATTGGCAGCGTTGGGAAGCACTGGCACAGAAGTATTGAAATCCTGCTTGTTTTATCAGGTAATACGGATGTTTTGGTAGAAAACGAGCATTACATTCTGAATGAAAATGATCTGCTATTAATCAACTCTAACCAGGTTCATGAAACCTACAGTGATGACTGTGTATTAATTGCTCTGCAACTCCGTTTGTCCAAATTCCATATGGAATGGCTTGATGCAGAAGCGCCGTTCTTTTTATGTAATTCCGCACTCCAGGGAGATAACAAGAATTTTGATACTCTTCGAAGCCTTATTGCAAAATTAATCCAGCAAAATACAGGTACCTCTTCCTACACCAGGTTATTAAGCTATTCCCTTGCCTGCCAGCTTATTTATGAACTGCTGGCTCATTTTAGAACTGAACCGCCTGCTTTTCCTCGTACCAGAAAACAGATGGAACGTCTGGGAGATATCATCCGTTATATTGAAGAGAATTATGCCAGTGAAATCACTTTAAAAGATTTAGCTGCCAGAGAATTCTTATCCCCTTCTTATTTATCCCATTTTTTTGAGAAGAACATGAATATCTCCTTTTTAAATTATGTCACAAAAATAAGAATTGAACACTCGATAAGCTATCTCCTTTATACCAATAAATCCATTGAAGAGATCGCACAAGCCTGTGGATTTTCAAATCCCCGTTCTTATGCTTCCTTTTTTCAAAGAGAATATAAGATGCTTCCCAGTCGTTTTCGCAAAGAGAAAAAAGAAACACCCCCCCTGCCGTCACCTGTTAACACCGGTGAGGAAAGCAGCTATCTAACCCTTGAGAAATACGATGTTTTCAGTAAGTTAAATACTTATTTAAAAAATCCCAAAGAAGCTTTGACTATTGAAACAGTCAGAGTATCTTTGGGTACCATTCCTATTCAGTCATCAAAACCTTTTTTAAATAACGCCCTGACCTTTTGCACCGTAGGCCGGGCCAAAGAAATTCTATATAAAAATATACAGGATATGCTCACCATTCAGCAAAAAGAAATCGGCTTCACCTATATAAAATTTCATGGGATCTTTGATGATGCCCTGATGGTTTACCGGGAGGACTCCACGGGTAACCCTGTTTTTAACTTTAATATGCTGGATGAGATCCTGGACTTTTTATTAAGTATACGGCTGCGTCCCCTGATCCAGCTTTCATTCATGCCGAAAGCACTGGCCAAAACACCGGAAGCTACTTTTTTTACGGTACCCTTCATTATGAGTGAACCAAAAGATAATACCAAATGGGAGCTTCTTGTTACCCGGTTTACGGAGCATGTCCTCTCCAGATATGGGTTACAGGAAGTTTCTCAATGGATCTTTACCTTCTGGAATGAAACCTTAACCGGCTTCCCTTTTGATTTTAAAACAGAAAACACCGCTTTTTATCTGTATGAAATTACTGCAAATGCCGTCAGACTGGTAAATCCTCAATTAAAATTTGCCAATACCTCCTTTATAAACAGGGGTATATCCAAAGCTAAAATAAAAAGGTTTTTTCAATATGTAAAAGAACATAACTGTGAACCGGATGCTTATCTGTTTCACTTTTATCCTACTTTATCCGAATCCTACTCTACTCTTTCGGATATGAATAATTGCGATAAATTCATGGACTTTATGTCTAAGAACCGAACCGTTTTGAACAGCGATTCTGAGGCCTTCGGCAAATACCTTGACGAATTGAATCTAAATCTTTTGGACCGGAGAGAAGTTCCGCTTTATATAACCGAATGGAACCTAAGTCCGTCACATCGGGAACTTTTAAATGATACCTGTTTCGCCGGAGCTTATTTTATCCGCAATATCTTAATGAATTACAATAAAGCCCAGGGGTTTGGCCACTGGACCCTGACTGACTGGATTGAGGAACTGCCTTTTCCTGGAGAATTATTTCATGGCGGAGTGGGGCATTTTACGAAAAACGGGATAAAAAAACCGGCTTATTACGCCTATCTTTTCCTATCGAAGCTAAAAGATGAAGTAATATCCCAGGGAGAAGGTTATTTTATAACCAAAGAAAAAAATAAAGATACTTACAGTATTTTATTATATCATTACTGCCATTTTTCAGAAATATACGGCAAAGGTTTTAATTTTAATTTTTCTGTTACGGACCGTTATCAGATTTTTAACGGTGCGGTAAATAAAGAACTTTCCTTTTCCTTGTCCGGTATGGCAGACGGCGAATACCGGATCACGGAACACATAGTAAACCGACGCTACGGCAGCTGTTTTGATAAATGGGTGGAAATGGGTGCCGCACCCCTTATAACTACAGAAGAAACGGATGCATTGAAGCAATTATCCCACCCTTTGCTTAAAATTAAAACTTATACCGTAATAAATCAGCAGCTGGATTATGAAGATATCCTGGAGCCTCATGAGATAAGGTTAATCCAGCTTTCAAAAAAGAGTTAATTATATAAACCGGTTTGGTAAAGTAACGGTAAAGGTTGTACCTTTGGTCAGCTGGGAGCGAACCTTTATTTTACCTGTATGACCTAAGATAATTAATTTAGCAATGGATAAACCCAAGCCGTGACCATAGATTTTCTCATCCCTGACCTGATCGGAACGATAAAATCTTTCAAATATATTATCCACATCTTTTCTGGTCATTCCTAAACCGGTATCCGAAACGCTGATAACACAGTCTCCGTCATCGTTCCGGCACTGGATGGTTATGGTATCCCCATCCCTGCTATATTTTATTGCATTGTCAATAAACACCCGGATAGCCTGCTTGAGTGCCTGCTTGTCTCCATATACGACAACATCCTCAAGAACCGGGCTTTCTATGATTCTGTTTACCGTCATGAGGCGGGTTTCTTTAACCATTTCTTCGACTACATGGCACATGTTGAACTTAACCTTATCCAGCTTCAAGGTTTTTTTATCATGCCTTGACAAGAATAAAAGCTTTTCTACCAAGTCCTGCATGGATTTCGCTTCGTTATTAATTGCTTCTATAGATTCCCTCAGAACTTCTTCATCCTTGGTCCCCCAACGGTTCAGCAAATTACCATACCCCTGAATAACTGCAATAGGTGTCCGCAGTTCATGGGAGGCATCCGATACAAACTGTTTCTGACTTTCATAGGAAATTTCAATCCGGTCCAGCATGCAGTTAATCACATTTGCCAGATCCTTTAACTCATTTTTAGTACCTTCCACATTAAGTCTTTGACTATTAAGGTTATTAACTGTCAGACGGTTAGCTGTGGCTGACATCTCATATATAGGCTCCAACAGTTTTTGATCACTTTTGCGTCCATGCTTAATAATAAAATACACTAAAATAATATAAAGAATAGTCATACTAACCAGAAGCCATCTTAGTTTCTCATTACTTTCAGTAAGATCATATAGAAAATAAGCGTTATATTCTTCATTCCCTGCAGTAAAACTTATCTCTTCTGATATTAGAACCATGGGCAAGAAAAACAAATCACTCCTCTGCGTATAAATATGCCCGAATATTTCTTTTTTTTCGGATAAGTCAAGAGCCATATCATTATAAATAGGAGTATCCCGTTTATCATGGGTGATTTTTAAAGTAATACCATCTACGTAATAAGGATTCACTGATTCCCTGCTTAATGAATACATATCCGAACTTTGGATCATTTCTGTGATATGCTGTGCTTTATTACTATAGCTTCTCCATTCCGCTCCATAATACAGTAAGGTAAAAACAGCTACAAATATAGCTCCGTTAATAACCAGCAATTTGAGGTAATGAAGGGAGATACGAAAAGCAATGGAAAAGCGGAAATTACCCAGCCATTTTTCTCTTTTTCTTCTGATTGGCAGTACGATTTTTATTAAAAGCTGTCTGATTTTTTCCTTAAAATTATATTTCATCCTTTATAATATAACCTACCCCTCGTACCGTATTAATTAAATGAATTCCGTACTTGTCATCAATTTTTTGCCTTAAATAACGGACATAAACATCCACTACATTGGTGTCGCCAAGGTACTCATAATCCCAGACATTATTAAGCAGCTGCTCTCTGGTAATAGCAATGTTTTTATTTCGCATAAGGTATTCCAGAAGTTCATATTCTTTTTTGGTCAGAGTTAGTTCATCCTCTCCATAAAAAGCACTGTGACTGGTGAGATTAAGCTTTAGCTCTCCGATTTGAAGCACGTCTGCTCTCGGCTGCATTAATTTGGTATGACGGTTTAGGGCTACCCTTATTCTTGCCAGTAATTCCTCTATTGCAAAGGGTTTTGTCATATAGTCATCTGCACCCATATCCAGTCCGGCAACTTTATCGGTTACATCATCCTTTGCCGTTAACATAATAATAGGCACACCAGATTCTGTGCGTATTCTCCTGCACACTTCTATCCCGCTGATCCCTGGCAGCATAATATCTAAAAGTACCAGATCCACGTCCTTTTGCAGTGCCTTTTCCAAGCCGCTTCTTCCATCTGCTGCAATTTCTACTTCATAGCCTTCATATTTCAGTTCCAATTCCACGAACCGTGCAATCTTACTTTCATCCTCAACAATCAAAATCTTAGCCATGCTATATAACGCCTCCTATTTAAAATATGCCTAACTCCATTCTATCGGGAATAAAACCATATTTCAATATCTATATATTAAAGTTTAATTAGAAAAAATATATTTATATGTTAACACCCCACGTAATAACCTTTAGTATATATTCTCCTGATTAAATTCTAAAATAGCTCTATAATAAAAGTCGGGTATGCGAATTGGTTATACACATAACAAACATTTATTATAGAGCTTATTATTGAGCCTATAATCACAAGTATTAATTTAAATTACTTGTAACATACACAAGTTCTAATTAAAAATCTTTTATTTTTACAAGAGTTTTAATTGGAATATCTTATATATTACAAAAGTTTTAATCTATAATGTACCCAGTAGACACGTTATTTAGTGAAGACCTAACTTTTAAACATACTCACTAAATAGATCCATAAAGTATGGACACTTACTCTTCTAGTTTACACAAGTCTTAGATTAAATATTATTCTATATTACACAAGTATTAATTTAATATCTTCTAATTTACTCAAGTTTTAGCTTAAACTACTTACACAAAATTATTAGCTAGCTAAACTTTGCTTTTCGTCTTCAAAACCTGATTATAATACCGATTTAACAGCTGCCACTACATTTTCCGTAGTAAATCCGAATTTCTTAAATAATTCTCCTGCCGGGGCGGAAGCTCCAAAGCCTTTCATGGTAACATATGCTCCGTCAAGTCCAACATATTTACCCCAACCGAAATCAATTGCTGCTTCAACCGCTACTCTTGCTCTTACTTTTTTAGGCAGTATACTTTCTTTATATTCGGCTGTCTGTGCCTCAAAAAGCTCCATAGAAGGCATGCTGACAACTCTGGCATCTACTCCTTCTTTTGCAAGTGCTTCCTTCGCATTTATGCTGATTTCAACCTCGGAACCACTGGCCATAATAATAGCATCCGGTGTTTCTTTAACGGAATCTGCAATAATATATCCGCCCTTTAGGGCATCCTTTCCAGATCCGGTATATTGGGGCAGGTTCTGCCTTGTTAATACCAGTGCTGTCGGTGTAGTTGTCGAAGTAATTGCATAATACCAGCCTGCTATGGTTTCGGTTGCATCTGCCGGTCTGAACACGGTAAAATTAGGCATCGCACGCAACATAGCCAGCTGTTCAACAGGCTCATGGGTTGGTCCGTCTTCACCAACACCGATACTGTCGTGAGTTAATACATAGGTCAGCGGCAATCCCATTAATGCTGTCAATCTTGCCATAGGTTTTACATAATCACTGAAGACAAAGAAAGTGGAAACATAGGGTCTTAAACCTCCGTGGAGGGCCAGGCCATTGCCAATTGCAGCCATTGACAGTTCTCTTACACCAAAATGAAGATTACGTCCACCATAATTCTCCCTAGAAAAATCTCCTTCGTCTTTCATATATGTTTTTGTAGATGGAGAAAGATCTGCAGAACCGCCGATAAAGCCGGGAATCAGGTCCTTAATACGGTTGATAACCATTCCTGAAAGATTTCTGGTAGCCTCCGGTTTGTCTGGATAAGACCAGAACTCTTCATTATCAAGCAGGCCTTTTGCAATGGCTTCATCATGATATTTATCCCAAAGTTCTTTCATCTCCGGATATTCTTTGCCGTAATTAGTAAACATATGATTCCATTCTTCTTCAATTGCTGCGTTCTTCTCTGCAATTGCTTTAAAATTATCATACACATCTTCCGGAACAAAAAATGCATCTGTGTGGGACCAGCCTAATTTTTCTCTCATAGCCGCTACATTATCGGCTCCAAGGGGTTCGCCGTGTGCGCTTGCCATGCCTTCTTTCGGTGATCCAAACCCGATTTTAGTTTTAACGGTGATCATAGTCGGTCTTGTCTTATCTGCTTTTGCTGCTTCTATGGCTGCACCGATTTCCGCCAGATCATTACCGTCTTCTACCACCAAAGTCTGAAAACCAAAAGCATCAAAGCGTTTTCTTACATCTTCGGTAAAGGCAATCTCGGTATCGCCTTCAATTGAAATTTTATTGGAATCATATAAAACGATTAACTTATTTAATCCTAATGTACCTGCCAAAGAAAAAGCTTCGGAAGAAATACCTTCCATCATGCAGCCATCACCGCCGAGTACGTAAGTATAATGATCCATTACCGGATAACCATCTTTGTTGAATTTAACAGCCAGGTGTTCTTCTGCCATTGCCATGCCCACTGCCATTGCCATGCCGGCACCAAGAGGCCCTGTAGTTGCTTCCACCCCTACGGTATGTCCGTACTCCGGATGTCCTGGGGTTAAGGAATTCAACTGTCTGAAGCTAGCTAAATCGTCTATTGATAAATCGCCATAACCAAATAAATGCAACAAAGAATATAGCAGCGTAGATCCATGACCGCCGGATAAGATAAAACGGTCCCTGTTAGGCCACTTCGGATTTTTGGGATTATGTTTCATATGTTTTGCCCATAATTCATAAGCCATTGCCGCAGAACCCAGCGGCAGACCAGGATGTCCGGAATTAGCTTTCTGGACTGCATCTGCGGATAAAACTCTTATGGCATTAACCGATAAAGTATCAATGTTACTCATTTTAATTCCTCCTATGATATCTAAAAATTATTCACCAAAAACTGCCTTATAATCTTTCTGAAATTTTTCAATACCCTGATCGGTTAATGGATGTTTTGTACATATTTCAATAACACTGTAAGGTACGGTTGCAATGTCTGCTCCTGCTAAGGCACAATCTGTAACGTGTACCGGATTTCTCACGCTGGCCGCAATAATCTCAGTATCCAGATTATAAATATCAAAGATTTCCGAAATCGTTCTGATTAAATCAATACCAGGCATGGATATATCATCCAGACGCCCTAAGAAGGGCGAAACATAGGTAGCGCCTGCTCTGGCTGCAAGAAGTGCCTGATTAGCAGAAAATATAAGGGTTACATTCGTCTTAATCCCTTCGCTTGAAAGAACTTTGGTCGCTTTTAAACCTTCCACGGTCATTGGTATCTTAACAACCATATTCGGATGGATCTTAGCAATCTCCCTGCCTTCTGCAATCATACCTGCTGCATCAACAGTAGTTGCTTTTACTTCACCGCTGATGGGTCCGTCAACAATGTCTGCAATCTCTTTAATGACTTGTACAAAATCTCTGCCTTCTTTTGCTATTAGAGAAGGATTTGTAGTAACGCCGCAGATTACGCCCATTTCGTTTGCCTTCTTAATATCTTCTACATTTGCAGTATCAATAAAAAATTTCATTTTAAAGCCCCCTTGGTTTAAATTTTTTTATATTAGTTTAATAACTGAACAAATTTAAAACTTATATGGTAACGTTAAAACTTATTATGATAATCAATGAAAATTATCACATACAAATATAATATACTATAATCATTATTATAATGCAATAAAAAAATAAATATTCTATTGATAGTTTAATATGTTTATATTTATATCAAATTCCAACAGCCGTTAGCCAACACCTAATGGCCAATACTATTCTATTTTCACTTATTAACAATATAATTTAATTAATCTAAAAAGCATCTTCCTTTTTACATAATTTTTAAAAAACTATTTTAACAATCTTATAGCTGTGTTAAAATAGCGGTATATAAAATGTCAAATCCGGAGGGTTATTATATGGAGAATATAGGTTATTACTGCGGTACATATGATTTGATTGAAAATATGAAAGTACCAATGAATGACAGAGTATGTTTCTTTGGAGATGGAGTCTATGATGCTACATATACTGCCAATCATGTTATACATGATTTAAATGAACACGTCGATCGCTTTTACCAAAGTGCCGAACTGATAAAGATACCGGTTTCTTTAACAAAAACAGAATTAAAAGCGCTGTTACAGGAAATGGTTAATAAAGTTGACAGTCCGGAACAGTTTCTATACTGGCAGATAACCAGAGGGACTTCAAGCCGCAATCATACATTTCCGGATTCTGATACTCCTTCAAATTTATGGATTACTTCCAAACCCGGCAGTATTAAGGATTTGAACGTAAGATATAAATTAATTTCCGTGGAAGATACCAGATTTTTTCATTGCAATATTAAAACCTTGAACTTGCTTCCAAATGTCCTGGCCAGTCAGAAAGCTTTTGAAGCAGGTTGTGACGAAGCAGTTTTTCATCGTGGTGATAGAATAACGGAGTGTTCCCATAGTAACATATCTATAGTAAAAAACGGGACTTTTATAACTGCACCTTTGGATAATCTTATTTTACCCGGTATAACCAGAAGAAACCTGATTCAAATCTGCCATAACAACAAGATACCGGTAAATGAAACTCCCTTTACCATCAGCGAACTAATGGAGGCTGATGAAATTATTATTACAAGTGCCGGTGCTTTATGCGTTGCCGTATCCGAGATTGACGGTAATCCTGTAGGAGGAAAAGATCCAGAAATATTAAAAACCCTGCAAGCAGCATCACTGGAGAAGTTTAAGAAAGATACCTTAAGCATTATATGATAATCTGTAAAAATAAAGCACGATACTGATATATCA
>JAEZSL010000231.1 GCA_023443925.1 Bacillota bacterium
TGTCACTTAATTCTTCTATAAAGTGGGTGGGCACTCCTTCTTTTTCAAGCAGCTGGAAGATATGGTTGGACATTCTGTTATTAATAACACCTTTTCCAACGATGGTTCCTTTTTTTAAGCCATTAAAAGCGGTAGCATCATCCTTATAATCAACAATATATACGTCTTCGTTATCTGTCTTAAAAACCTTTTTCGCTTTTCCTTCATATAGCATGTCTAATTTATTCATGTTTGGCCCCTATCTGCGTGTGTGCCACGCCACAATCCATAATAGTGCTTTGCTTTGTATTGAAATCCCGGTTTTAATCCGAATTCCTTTTCACACTTATATTATAACGAACCTCTGAAGTTTAGCAATATGTTTTTACTAGAAACCGGGGGGTTTACCCTTATTTTCTCCTAATCATATTCATAAGTCTTACTTATAAACACGCTCCAGCTATTATTTATACATATAAAAGAGCATTTTAACAATCACTGGAACAACCTATATCTCCCATGTTTTTATAATTTTTCCCTTTTCAATGATTCTTTTACCATATTTTCCAGCTGTTGGAGGAAATCGATAATCTCACAGATTATGATGGACTTTTTACTCATTTTAATATCCAGATTCGCCAGTTTTTCCCCGAAGGATTGTACCAGCCCGGATATGGAATTGACGCCTTTTGCGGCACCGTTGATCTCCTTGCTGGTATTTTCAATCCCGTTCATAATCTGCATGCTGAAATCCTTTACTTCATCCGTGCATTCCGTAACCTGAACAAAATTATCCTGAACCGCTTTAGCAAAGCTTAAGTTGCTCTGGATGGCGGCCCTGGTATGTTCCAGCTCCTGTTTTAATGAGTCGATGCTATGGTGCAGCATCATAACGCTTTCATCGATTCCTTTCACCATGCTGGTGGTAGAGGCGGACAATTCACGGATCCGATCCGCTACTACGGAAAAGCCTTTTCCGGCTTCCCCTGCCCTGGCGGCTTCAATGGAAGCATTCAGAGCCAGCAGATTGGTGCTGTTGGCAATCCCCGTAATACTTTTAGACATCTCCTGTATATTTCCGAAATCCTTCTCCAATGCAAAAAAGGCATTGTTGATGGAATTAAGCTGTCCGCTGGTTCCCTCCATCTGCTCTGCCAGCGTTCCCATCTTTTGGTCTGCCTCTGCCACCGCCTTGTCTGAACGTTCCATGATCCCGTCGATCTGATTGGCATAAGTACGAAAGTCTGTAAAATCCTGATTAAGCCGGTCAAACATGTCATTAATGCGACTGATTTCCGAGAAAGTAGAATTAATATATCCAAAACTTCTGGATACCTCCACCTCTTCCTCCATAAATTCATCCACCTTGTTTTCTATATGTAAAATCCCGTATTCAATATGTTTGTCATAGTTAAAATCCTTATTCTCTTTCCTGTTTTCCTTTTGTTCGGAAACTTCCATGAGTTTTGTTTCTTTTTGTTTAGAAAAAAGTTTCATATAATCACCTGCTGCAGGCCACCTGGCGGCATTCCTTTCCTTTGTTCTGTTTTATCTTCATCCGCACTACTCAAATACGGCAATTACCATGGTCTGGTTAAAGTGCTGCTGATTAAGCTGTTCACCGTACCCTCCAAAACCCACATAATCGCCAAGAGTTACACCCATTTGTTTTGCAAACTCATTTAAATAGCCTTCCTTATCAAATAAAATGGAACGTGCCAGACAGTGAACCATCAGCGACAACCTGGGCTTTGGAACCTCTTTTGCGATCCGGTTTGCAGTATCTTTTACTACTTCCCTGTAATTATCCGGTTCTAACAGCACCATTCTGGAATTATTGTAAACCCTGGCGTGATATGCCATACCATTTCGTTCCGTAACCGCCTGGTTTGCAGTAATATACATGTCACTGCCGATAATCCTTCCCAAAGGATAACTGTCCAAATACTTCGGAAGACTTTTTACATCTGTGTTTAAAGCCTTCGCCATAACTTCCGCAGCCGGTTTATTATCATATTCATATACGATTCGTTTTTTTACATCAACCTTTGTGGATGTAAAATAATGTTCCGTTGGTTTATAGATGTTTTCCCGGTAAAATTTGATGCTTCCGTGTAAATTCCGTATAATTACAAAGGCACAAGCCTTATCAAGCACCTTTCCGTTAAAGGATATCATGGTCTGCTCCGCCACGCCCCGGTCTCCGGCAGAGCCGCCAAACAAAGGAATCTTATGTTTCATCAGTACAGAATTTAAGGTAGATGAGATCAATTCCTCACTGCTGATTAAGGCGGTTGAAAATTCCAGGCATACCGTATCGGAATAACTGCCTAGTCTGCCGACACAGGCTTCTACCCGGTCTACATATTTTAAAGGATACTTATCCACTTCTTCCAGAACATCACCGTAACATTCAATACCATCTTCAATTCCCAGCACCAGCAGCGTATCCTTATAGGCACCTTCCTTGCACAGACTTACAAATGTTGTGGCACCCATTATAATACTGTCCGGAAATAAAAGTTTCATTTCCGTAGTAAACCCGGCAAACGCTTCGACACCGGAAAAAAACAGAATCAGTTTGGGATTCTTTAATCCCGCCGAAGCTTCCGAAACTGCCTGCTTGTAATCACTGCTTGAACTTCTTCCAATTTTGTAATTCATGCTTATCACCTTTGTAAAAATTATACCTTTCTTTTGTATTTATGAACTAAGATGCCTTTGTACAGGAGGTTTTCTGCTAAAGAAACGAAAAACCAATTGATTATCGTTACAAAAAAGGAGTATTTCCGTAAAAAAACGGAAATGCTCCCCCATCCATTGTCTCTTAATGATATTCATTGTTCTGAATGAATTATTCACTGTCTCTTAATGAATTATTCATTGTTCTGAATGAACCTTCACTGTCTTTATGAATTATTATTATCCTTAACTGCTATGGCAATGTTAAGCTATTGTAAATAATTCGATAAAAAATTTAATTGATAATCCCTTACAATTATTACAATATTAACACAACCTGGAAAATCTTACAAGCAGAATATACTACAGTAGTACCCTACAACTAATATTCTGCTTTGGTTTACACTGTTTGATGTTTACTGTTTTAATGTTTACAGTTTTGATGTTTATTGTTTTGATGTTGTTTTGATATTGTTTTGATGTTTACTGCTTCGATGTTTCCGCTTTACCTGCACTTTTCTAACAAGGACTGAAGCTCCTCTGTTGTAAATACATAATGGGTATTGCAAAAATGGCAGTTTACCTCAATGGGTTCCTTATCTTCAATCATTTCCTGAATATCTTTTCTGCCGATACTGATAATGGCTTTTTCCACTCTTTCTTTGGAACAATTGCAGTTATAGGTGGTTGGTATGGTGTCTAAAATATCCAGATTAAAATCACCCAGGATATGCTCTAATATCATCTCCGGTGTCATATCTGCATCCAGCAGTTGTGTAATAGCGGATATTTCCCCGATCTTTTTCTCCAGCCTTGTAATAACTTCCTCATCGGCAAAGGGCATGAGCTGGATGATAAATCCGCCCGCACGTTTCACCGTATTTTCTTTATTCATTAAAACGCCTAGGGCTACCGAAGAAGGTACCTGCTCTGAAACGGCATAATAATACGTAATATCTTCCGCGATTTCCCCTGATACCAGTTCTGTCTGTCCTACATAAGGATCTTTTAACCCCATATCCTTAATCACACTTAAGATTCCGGCTCCCAAGGCCCCGCCTACATCCAGTTTCCCAAGAGGACTTGGGGGCAGCATCACGGATGGGTTATAGACATATCCCTTAACATTAGCCTCGGAGTCAGCCGTTACGGTAAGTCCTTCGATTGGCCCTTCCGATTTAATCTGCAGAGTCAGCAGATCATTGGTTCCTTTCATCATGCTTCCCATCATGGCTCCGGCCGTTAATAACCTGCCCAGGGCAGCCGTAGCAATGGGACTGGTATTATGAATACTTCTGGCATGCTCCGTCAGTTCCCTGGTAGTTGCCGCAAAGGCACGGATCTGGTTGTCTGCCGCAGTAGCTCTTACTATATAATCTGACATAAAATCTCTCCTTCATGTTGTAATCCAAGCAATATAAATTAGATACTATTGTTTTACTATTATTGAATATATTTTATCAACTTCTGGCATAAAAAGCGTTTGATATCAATGTAATATCTAAATCTGAACTGGTACATAAATTTAATTCCGTTTATACATATTTCTTATTTTCCTGGTATTTTTCCCTGGCAATAAAATATACTCGTTCGCTGGCTGCCTTAGGGCTGCTGTGAGTAAAGGCATCATAAACCGCTATAAATTCAAGTCCTGCCTTTTCTAACAGCTCCACTACCTGAGGGATGGAATAAACTTTCTGATAATGTATCTCCTGAAAACGTAAGAATAACGGTACCTCGGCAGCTTCGTAATCTTCTTCCATAGTATCCTCAAAATCCGTACCTGTTCTTTTTGACTCTTTCAGATTCGCTTCTTCCGGATCTGCTTCCTCTGTGTCCACATCTTCCATATCCTCCTCGGACATTTCCTCTTCTTCCGTTTCCTCTTCTTCCGTTTCCTCTTCGGCCTTTACGAATATGGTCATATTATATTCATTCAAATGGTTTTCTTCATCATAATAGTTTTCCCAGATAAAGCTGCAATCCACCCGGTTTTCAGCTATGGTAGCATCACCCAGAAGGTTTTTATATTTGTACTCAGTATTCATATCAAAAATAAACAGTCCGCCGGGATCAAGATAATTATTCACCAATTGGAACACTTTTATTAAATCCTCTTCTGAGGTAATATAGTTCATACTGTCACAGATGCTGACCACTGCACTCACGGTCCCAAACAGCTCAAATTCCCGCATATCCTGCTGCAAATACAGAATTGGATTTCTATCGTTTAAATCACCCTCAGGTTCCGCGGCGGCCTCCGTCCAGGAATCATCACTATACTCTTTTTCCCTGGCAATTTCAAGCATTTCATCGGATAGGTCGATTCCAATCATATCATAACCTTTTAAAGCCAGACGCCTGGTAACCTTACCCGTGCCGCAGCCCAGTTCCAGCACCAAACCGTCTTTTACCCCATACTCCTGTAAAAGCCCGGTAAGGTATTCCGTCCAGTTATCATAAGGAACATTGTCCATAAATATATCATAAACCTGTGCAAAACCAGTATAAGCCTGCATTTTTTACTCACTTTCCGTCAGTCTTACTAATAAATATTTACTAACCAATAATTTCTATTTAATACGCTAATTGCATTTGATACACTATTTCATTGGATGCCAAAACTGCATTTAATACACTATTTCCATCCATTTAATATCGCTAACTTCCATTTATCTTAACTGACCTACTACTTCGTTATATTTCATTGGCCCTCCGAATAAGTCCAGAGCACTTCCTATGGTAACATCCAGCTTATCCTGCCCCAATTCCTTAAGAAGGTTTAAATCCTCAAAACTTCCTACACCGCCTGCGTAGGTGATGGGTATTTTACCCCAAGCTCCTAAAAGTTTCACTAACTCCTCTTCTATTCCGGATGACTTTCCTTCCACATCTACGGCATGTACTAAAAATTCATCACAATATTCCGCTAAGGCATTTAGGGTATCCGGGTTTACCAAAACCGTAGTAAACTTCTGCCAGCGGTCCGTTACAATATAATATTCCCCATCCTTTTTCCGGCAGCTTAAATCCAGCACCAGCCTGTTCTTGCCGGCCGTTTTCACCAGCTTGTCCAAATTATCATACCAAATGGCTCCATCTTTAAATACATAGGAGGTTACGATTACATGGGAAGCTCCTGCTTCAAGAAAGAATACCGCATTATCAGCTGTTATGCCTCCCCCGATCTGAAGTCCTCCCGGATATTCCAGCAGTGCCTTTTTCGCCTGGTCGCAATCCTGCCTGTAATAATCGGTACCCTCTGGGTTTAGAAGGATGATATGTCCCCCTCTTATATTATCTTTTTTATATAGAGCTGCGTAAAAAGCCGCATCCTGCTCCGATATAAAATTTTCTACGGTCTTATTGTCTTCATCGGACAGGCTGCCGCCTACAATCTGCTTCACCTTTCCGTTATGGATGTCAATACAAGGTCTGAATTTCATATAATCTCCTGCCTTAGAGCCAAATATAGGATTCTATCTTATCATACTTGTCTGTGATTCGCAAGATAGGCGGATTTTCCAGCCTGTGCTTTGTAGATTTTCAACAGGTTTTGTGATATTTCAGATAAATACCTTGGTGATCTTAAACTCAGATATTTACAGCTTCCTAAAATCTTAGGATTAAGAAGAAACGTTACTTTTCACCTTATAATTCAACTCAATTAAATTAGTAATGAGAGAGTCCCTATGACAATCAGAGCTAACCCCATAACGGATTTTCTATTTAGTTTCTCCTTAAAAACCACATAAGAAAAAGCTACGGTAACAAGTATACTCAACTTATCAATGGGAACTACAACACTTGCCGGCCCTTCCTGCAGGGCCTTGTAATAGCACAGCCAGGAACCGCCGGTTGCAAATCCCGATAATACTAAAAAGGCACTGCTTTTTTTATCTATATTTTTTATCGTATTTTGTTTACCGGTAAGAAAGACAACGAACCAGGCCATAATTAAAACAACGACTGTCCTAACAGCCGTACCCAGGGTTGAATCAATCCCCTCTATCCCTACTTTGCCCAGAATGGAGGTAAGGCTTGCAGCTACGGCAGAACCCAAACCATAAAAAAGCCATGATTTACCCTTTGTTCTAGCAGGGGTAATCTCCTTTTTCTGAATCATCAAGTAAGTACCTATACCGATTAATATCATTGCCATCACTTTAAAGAACGTAATCTGTTCCCCCAAGAATAGAAATGCCATCAGCATAGTAAGCAAAATACTGGACTTATCAATGGGCGTAACCTTATTGACATCCCCCATCTGCAATGCCTTAAAGTAAAACAACCAGGAAACACCTGTTGAAATACCGGACAGCACAAGGAAAAGCAGGGTTTTATTGTCTATGGCAGTTATTCCTGTCTGGCTCCCGGTAACAAATACCATAACCCAGGAGAAAATCAATACTACAATCGTTCTAAGTGCTGTCGCCACATTAGAATCGGTATTTTTAATGCCGCTTTTTGCAAGTATTGCAGTTAAGCCGGCAAACAATGCAGAGCCAAATGCAGCTATAATCCACATAGTCAATGCCTCCGTATATTCTTATTTTAATATCGCTGCTTAAGGCCGTTTTTTGGTGTTACAACCTGATGGATATATAAATGTATATTTGTACTTAATAGAAAATAATCGTTACTGCTCTAAAGGTATTTCTATATAATGTTATACCATAATCCGTATTATATTTCCTAAAAATGTTGTAAAAATAGCTGTTTAAATAAGTTTCTTCACATTTACTATGCTCGCGTTTTGGAAGTATATAAATATCAATAAATAGATGTTTCATTCTTTCTCTGTAAAACAGAGGCTTGTTAAAGTTATTCATTTTTAGATATTTAGGTATTTATAGCAACAAGAAAGAGTCTGGCTTGCCAGACTCTAGCGCTGACGCGCTGTCACGACAGTGACATCTTCCTTAAGCGCGTCATGTGCCTCCCCCGGAGGGTTTTTATCGAATAGGACGAACTTTCCTATACGATAAAAAACTATCAACCGGATATTAACAGTTGATAGTTCATAAACTATTCGATGAAGATTTGTATTATACAGTTGTGACGCAATTTATAAAGTTTGCGAACCAACTTTATTACCGTTATTACTATATGGCAATTATAATATACTGCTCCACATTATTTCGAAAACCTTTTATGTAGTACCTAGCATATGAGGTAACACTCTTAAAAAATAAAAATATATTCCAATAGTAATCCAAATTTTCTCACAAATGTAGCTATCAACTGGAATACAATTAAATAATATCAAATATTATTTCTCTTAGTTTTAGGGAAATTTCATCTTTACAACAGTTGGTCATGTTGCTTAAAATAATAATTTCAACATTATCTTCTGGAAAAATATTATCAGAAGAAACAAAACCAGGCTGCCCGCCATCATGTGATATTCCTATCCGAATCCGATTACCATATTCTCTTTGCCATAACATTATACCATAACCATAATACTGGTCTTCAGCCATTTTAACATGCTTATACAGCATCTTTTTTAGAAACTTCTCACTTATAAGAGCTTCATTAAACAAAGCAGAATTCCATTTATGAAGATCTTCTATTGTGGAATATAATGAACCAGCAGCATAAGGTATGCTGAAATCTATAAAATCGCAGTTTTTAATCTCACCATCCACCATGTTGTAACCTGATGCTCTGTTTTTTACCAATTTTATATGATTATTGTATCCGCTATTCATCATTGAAAGTTTATGAAAAATATTTTCATTTACACATTCTTCATAAGTTTTATTTGTAAGCTTCTCAATAATATAGCCTAATAAAAAATAACCTGAATTTGAATAGGAATATCTGAATCCAGGTTCAAAGTCAAGAGGTTTATATTTAAACTTCTCAATTAAGCCCATTGGTGAAATGTAATTTCGCATGTATATGTCTAGGTCTTCATCTTCGGTGTAATTATAGATTCCTGAGGAATGTGTTAATAAATGATGTATTGTTACTTTATTTCCGGATGGATAATCCGAAATAAACATGTCCAGTGTATCACCTAAACTCAATAAGCCTTTCTCTACGAGCTGCAAAACTAATATAGCGGTAAATTGCTTTGTTATAGAGCCAATACAAAATTTTGTTTCAGCACTATTAGGCACATTTAACTCATAATTTGCCATTCCATATCCGTTATTAATTATAATATTGCTGTCAATTGACACAAGAATTGAACCACTAAACCAATGGTCTGGCACAGCAAAACCACTAAGATAATTTTCTATATTTTCCTTTATGCTATTAATAATTTCTTTTCTTAACATAATAAAAACTCCTTTCTTTCCTGAACCTTGCTCCATGAATATAATTATAAACAGGAAGTTTTACTTCTCAATTGTAAACGTTTGCGAACAACATAATAATATAATTCTACAACTAATAGATTATACCATTTTCTTCCATTTTTATCAACTATTTATATTTATTTATCAATGTACAAGTTGTATAATTAATATAAATTACCCCTTTGACTTCTATTAGCAAGGTTTATTTTATTAGTCTATTTTAACCGCTTACTAATAAAAACCACCTTCCCGATGAGATTATTCCTGGCGGCTCTCAACGGAAAAGTGGCAATTGTATCTTATATTATTAATCGGTCTATTTCCATACTGCTTCGTTACATCGGAGTTTATATTATATCATGAATATAGTACGTGTTCATGATCTTGTTACTCCAATCGGATTATAAACGAGTTTGCAATTCTCATTCCGCTTTTATTATATCATGAATATAGTACGTATTCATGATCTTGTTACTCCAGGTTTGTGTCAAGTACTCGTTGGCAACTTACCAACTGTTTTTCTATAATGATTTTTGATATATTTTTTTATCGACAAATAAGCCTTCTACAAGACTTCTTTTTCTTATCTAAATGCTTTTTTAAATGCTTTCCTAGATGCAGTCTGCATGGCTTCAAATAATGGCACTCTATGGTTAAATCTATCTGCATACGGATTTCCTTTTCCATCTTTCTTGGGTGCTTTTGCCGCACTTAATGTCCCGATTTTTTCCTGCA
>JAEZSL010000233.1 GCA_023443925.1 Bacillota bacterium
CATCTATCTTATATTCTTTTGACTTTTCAAAAGCACCGGTTAGATATTGCATGTCTATTTCATCAATGAACTGGCTGTTATGCCTAATGTCTACGATAAGCCCAACTCTGTTAAATACCTTTTTGGAAAGTGAGACTGCTACGGAATTCGGTACATAGCCCAATTCCAATACGGCAGCCTCGACCTTAGCTTTCGTTTCATCACTGACTAACTGGTAATTATTTAAAACTTTGGATACGGTTGATTTCGCCACACCGGCCTTTTTTGCCACGTCATTAATTGATGCCATATTGATCTCTCTTTCTCGGAAACCGGTTTCTCTTATTTCACTATAATTTTATTACCAAACCTTCCCCTTGTCAATGATTTTTTAAATGAATCGAAATTGACTGACTATATACTGTTCCTATAGCTGCATAAAGGTGTCCACCGGACAACTTTATCATTTACTGTTTATCCCCAAAAATCGGTGATTGCCTGCTAAAAAATATGTGACACCCGATATTCTTTTGGTGATAAACCAAAATATTTTTTAAATTTAGCTGTAAAATAATCCGGATCATGAAATCCGGTGATTTGTGCTATTTCGTAAATTTTGAGTTCCGGCTTGCATAGTAACTTTTGCGCTTCTTTTAAACGCACTTCGTCCAGCAGGGCATTAAAGGTTTTTCCCGTCTCTTTTTTCAGCTGCTTTCCTAAATAGTTACTGCTATAATGAAATACCTTACCCAGTGCTTCAATCTTTAAATCTTCCTGGTAATGATGTTTCATGTAGTCCAGTACCATTTCCAGAGTTTTTTGAGGTTTCATGTCTTCTATATATTCACAGATTGTTAGCAGCTGGTATTTTATAAAACCATGAAGTTTGAAAAGATTTGACTGCTGATACAAGGTTTCAAATACCTTGGGATTCAAAAATTCCCGTTCCAGCAGCCCATGCTGATGTTCAATTAAAGAAGTCATAACACTTACATAAACATGCATGTAGAAAGCTTTGACTCTTTCTGTATCCCATCCGCTTGATTCCATGTAACCACGCATATCTTCCAGAATATTGTTGACCTGGTTCTGCTGGTTCGTGCATACGGACTGATATAGTTTAACCTCCGTATCTGCTTCATAAGAATCATTATGTTTGTTATTTTGTAACAGCAAAAGCGTTTTTTCCTGCAAGATCTTCTGATTGCCATAAAGGAACCGGTGGTCCATCAGATACCTGGCAAAGGTATAGGATTTGCCAATCTCTTTTAGTTCATTAACTGCTATACCAATTGTAATAACCGCCTCCTTCTGATATTGTTTAAGAACCCAGTTTCTTAAAAGCTGAAGGCTTTCACAATGCTTATCAAGATCCTGATTTTTAACCAGAATCCCAATCAGTCCGTCAGTCTCGAAAAAAGCGGAATAAGTACCGGACCGGTTCAGGTGCTGCTTCATTGAATTTCTTTCCTTAAAATTCATACCAGCCTCTAATGTATCTAATAATAGTACGGTATAGGAAAGCCATGGCAGTTTCAAATCATACCACCGGTTTAATTCTTCATAACCGGTAGCACTGTTAAGGTATGGTTCTGCGGTTTCATGTCCCATTACAATATATTTAATCATTTGCTCTTTTGATAGCTTAATCTGATTTTCCAGGTCTTTTTGCTTTATTAATTTATTTTGCAGATAACTATAAATCTCTTTTACTTTTAGAGCTAACAAATCTTCATCAATAGGTTTTAGTATATAATGATTGACATGGCACTCCATTGCCCTCTTGGCATAATTAAAATCCTGATAACCGCTTAATACTATAAACTGAGTCTCCATCCCCATGTGAGTAATTGTTTCAATTAACTGGATGCCATCCACTTCAGGCATCTTAATATCAACAATAACTAAATCAGGTTTTAATAACCGGATTTTTTCAATTCCCTCAACGCCGTTTTGAGCTTCACCGATCAAGGTACAATGAAGTGTTTCCCAGTCAATCAGTGTTTTTAAGCCCTCACGTATATTGGGTTCATCATCAATGACCATTACTTTCATCGTCCATATCATGATCTGTTCCCCTCTTTCATTGGAATAACCGGCAGGATTACCTGAACAACTGTCCCTCTGGGATGATTCTTCTCTATCCTCAAGCCATAAGAATTGCCGAATTTAATTTGTATCCTCTGTTGAATATTGGTAAGCCCGATCCGTTTTTCTTCATTTCCTTTTGTATCCTTACTGACCTGGAGTAAACTCACAATTTTATCCGGATCAATTCCTTTCCCATTATCAGCGATTGTAATAGTTAACTTTCCATTCTCGATATTCCCGCTGATTATAACCTTACCGGCTTCTATTATCCCCTCCAAGCCATGAATAATAGCATTCTCCACAATTGGTTGTATCGTAAGAGGAAGTATGGTTAATTGAAGCAGATCATCACTGAAGGAAAGGCTGCTTTGTATCTTATCCCCGAAACGGAATTTTTGAACTATTAAATAATCCTCTACAAAGGACAGCTCTTCTCTGAGGGTTATATAGTCATTTGACATCTCAAGATTTCTTCGGATAAGTGCCCCCATCTTTTTAACAATGGTAGCAATTTCACTCTCTCCGTTGGAATGTGCTTTCATTCGGATGGACTCCAATACATTAAACAAAAAATGAGGATTCACTTGATTTGCAAGCACCTCGAATCTCATCTGTTCCTTTGAAAGCATGTACTGCTGTTCCTGCTGGTGAGAGGCTAAATTAGAAAGACCAAAGAGTAAGGCTAAGCCACCCATAAAACTTAAGAAGACAACTAAACCGCCGAATAGTGAAACTTCCTTTGAAGTTGCTACCATTTGCTCGATGGGAATCGCTGAAACTAAGTAAAGAGGTGTCGTCAGCATATTCTGGTCAATGGTTTTCACAATAACTTGAGAATTTTCTCCCATAAAATCAGTTTTCCACATGGATTTTCTCTCTGTAAAATCGTAATTTTCTAACTCCTTTAGATTTTGTCCAAGCCTGTAATTATCCTGAGAGGTTAATAATCTGTGTTCCGAATCTAATAAGAAAAGATTAAAGGGTTCCTTTTCTATCATATTTTTAATACGTTTGAGATCAACTAAAATCATGATAACACCTTCCTTGTTTTTATGAAGACGAAAGGAGCGGCTGATCATTAAATAGTCTTTGCTGAGGATTGGCCCTTCACTATAATATTCACCGAAGGACAGGCCTTTTAAGGCAATGGCTTTTTGATACCAGGAAGTTGATTTAACCTCATCCGTCACCCTCATAAAATCCAGGTTGTTGAGCAGGGTTTCATTTTCCACGTAAATTCGTATATCCGATATATCCGAATAAGCTAATTCATATTTTTTCAGGAGATTGTTTTGAGAATAACTATTAAATATTTCCAGCGGGGAGTGGTAGTCCATTTTGACAACATTCATTAGTTGAGCATCTGAGATTATGGTATTTTCTATGGTATGTATGAATAGAAGCGTTTCTTCAATTCGGTTTTCTACACGTGCAATTTCTGCATTTGCTTCCTTCATGGATTGGTCAAAAGCCATTTTACGCATATGAATGGTCAGAAAAATACCTATAAATAAGATCGGCAGCAGACTGGCTGCCCCAAAAGTAAATAAGATGCTCCGCCCGGATTTTTTCATAGCTTTACTCCCTCATAAATATAATAATGTCATATCAGTGCTATCGATAAAAATGCATACCTCAAACATCTCATGATCAGTATCTCATGATTAGTCTGTTCTAATGGTTTTTAACAATTGTATTCTGTATAATAAGGGGGAAACGCAAGTTCAGATAAAATTATTGGCAGTAAAAGAAGCAAAATATATGGTATAACAATTAAATTTAAAATAAGTATATACTTGCGCCATCATTATTGTCAAGTATTGGAATTTATTAGAATTTAAAATTCTATTACCTATAATTCAATTAAAAAGATAATTGGATAATGGATTGAAAATAATCAATAATGATTATGCAGTTGTTACCGTTGAATTTTTATGAAGCCATGTAGAATACAAGAGGCTGCCGCAGCAGCCCCTTGTATAAATTTCTATGTTTTTATGCTTCATACACTTTCTTAAGGCGTCTCAGATAGCATGGGATCTATGGGCAGACCTTTATACTCTCTCATCAGCTGGAAGTAATTATCCGTTCTGACCACTACAACATTTGAGTTTAGGGTATTTGCTACATTTTTGATCATGGTAGGGGTTACATCCCAAGGTTGTGATTGTATTGACACAAAGCGCGGAGCCGTTCCATCCCAGCCGGCAATGGCATTATTCACTTCCATCTGCAGGGAAGCCTGATTATAACAATAAGTTGCATTCAGCCTCTGAGCCGGCAGAGTATTATTATATATATCGATTTGTCCTCCCGCGTTCATAGCAGTGAGACCTAATAAGGACGGTGCATAATCGGCAAAGCTCTCCCCTACATTGGTATTGATTCCACCTAATATGGTATTCCATATGGTAATAACCCGAAGCCCTGCGCGGCTGCAGTAATCATTGGTCATGCTGACGAAATTATTCAGATCATTCTGGTTATTCCAGTAATTGGGATAGGTGTATCCAATTCCTGACGGACCGCTGATCAGACAATCATTAGGAGTAGCAGTCTCATAATAATAGTTAAGCATGGAAGGTGCCGCATCCAGTACCGCCGGAGATACGGTCCAGCCAATGGGCACACTGCCGCGGTCAGGATTGTCCCAATGCTCCTTCATCTTATGTTCCATATACTGCAGATTATCCCCGTCACTCATAATAAAGGTTAAGTATATCTTGTTCTCTAGTGCAGGCTTTTCCGGTACCGGTTTCACATTTACAGTCCTGGACATTCCGGCAAAGACCGACAGGTTGGTGGACCAGTCACTGGCCACCGTAGAAATACCATACTCAGAAGCCAGCATGACACCTGCCTGTTCCTCCGTCCACCAGCCCATGTAAGCCGAGCCTGCAGGCATAGAGGACAGGAAACTTCTTAATAAAGTATTTTCACTTGGTACATTGGGATCCAGCCAAACTACCGCAGCGCCTATAGCAATTGCATAATCCCGAATCGTTCCTAAATGTGCACCTGGATTTAAACCGATTAAAACTCTATGTGTGCAGGAGCCCCAGTAATTGTCGTAAAGATATTGGTACACGCCAAGCTTACTGTTAAATTGCCCCCGCAGATCCTTAATGATGGGAAGATTATACGGAGCAGAGGTAAGTGCGGCAACCTGGGAAGGTGCGGCTGCAATACCATTTGAAACTCCTGCTATGGTCGTAGCCAGATTAATCGTATCCGGATACAAATCATCATATACAACGATACCGCTTATTTCATCTTTATATTTGGTTATCAAAGACATTTTATTTGCTACTTCGGTATAATTAAGATTAAGATCATTCAGCCAGGTGTACTTGCCCTCCCCGTTAATGGTATTATTATCATAGGAATAAATACGTGGCTGTGTCTTATTTACAAGTCCTTTCAGCGTTGTAAACAGGATTGCATCTTCACTTAATCCTTTGGAGTTGTATGTAATCTTATCAACTTTTATGTAGGCCCGTCCATACCAGTAAACCCTGAATTCCAAAGAATGACCTGCCTCTGCATTATGAAAGGTAAGACCAAAATCCTGATATATACTGGCACTTTTAAATTGTTTCCTGGTAATATCCTGCTCCGCCAATATAGTACCTGTGGTAGAATCGTATACATCGATGCGGACCTGAGCTAAATTATCGGCTGTATTATTATCTATCTTCATTCTGTAAACAGCTGTGCCCTCCCCAGCCGGAATGCTTTCATCGTAGGGTCCGTATATCATATGACGGTTTGCTTCATCAATACCGCATTGACACAGCCATCCATCTCCGTCATTGCGTCCCGTTCCATGAGAAACCTCGCTCCCTTCTCCCTCGTAAGACCTGCTGGTAGCGGTGTTGATTAAATCAAGTGTTGAGGCTGGTTCCGGCAGCGACGGAAGCAATTGATCCGTTGGCCAGGTCACCGCTGAATTGGAAGGTACGGTATAAGCAAAGAGCGAAATAATCACACTAAACATAAGAATCCAACTGATTTTCTTAGATAGTTTCATTAAAATATCCTCCTTTTTTAGTTTTAATTATAATTATGTAATACTCTCTCGTAATTAGTTCTGTTTCTGATTTACATGCTTATTATTTACATGCTTATTTACATGCTTATTAACAGCCATGCATTGCGCAAGCCCGCCTGCTGCACTGCCCAAATAAGAATTTTGAGATGTACTTTTACTAATTTCAATTTACTGTCCCTGTAATCGGTCAACCAACTGCTGCCCTACTCTGGAATTATGGATAATCACTATAATCAAAACCCATAAGCCGATTAGTACCGGCAAATCACTTAAATATTACTTACCTTCAAAACTATTTCCTAACATAAACCCCTTTTCTCTAATATAATTTTCCATAGGGAAAATAAATATATTAACTAAATTTTTGATACCCCTCCTTTCAACTTAATAAATAAGAAATAAATAAGATGTACGAAAATACTTTCTTTCATACTTCTTCCGTCATTATGCCGCTTTGCCTGTGCCATATGGATTTTCTTATTATAATAAAAGTGTGGAACCCTAAAGCTATAGACAGATATATCATCTCACCTAATTCCCACACAATTCCAGACAATTTATTAATTGTGAAACACCAGCAGTAAATACTTTATAAATCAACTCCGCCAACACTGATTTAAGTTAAAACATAATATATCACCTGATATTAATCTATATCACTTAATATAATTATAATATTGCATATTTTACAATTTGTCAATATTTTACATGTAATTTTTAGGTAATTTTGTCATATGACTTACAGTCCCTTTATTATAAATAAGGAATTGAAAAGCAAACCTGTTAATACCCTATAAATAAAAAAGTTCTATCCTATGGCAATATTGCGAAGCCTTTTCGCATGTCTTGTCATTATGATAGAACCTTATTTTTTATTCATATTCTAAAAAAATTCATATTTCTATAGGATTGAATGTCAATAGTAAACTGCTTACCTGCTCCAACATTTTCTAGATACTCTTGCAGTTTTCTATTTCAAGCTTCCCTCCAGCATACCACCTAATTAAGAAGTGTGAGATGTCCTTTATTTCACCCTAACGCCCATGCATACCGTAAGCCTGCTTGCGGTACTGCCCAAATAAGAAGTGCGAAATGTATTTTATTTCACACTAGCTCCCATGCCTTTCGTGCATATCAAATGACTCGCATGCATTATGCGAGGCAATTCACACTATCTCTTTCCACAATTTCCGTCTTGATTCGGATTGTCCTCGTTGGAGTCTTGCTATCGGCGATCTTATCTAAAAGAACTTCCACCGCCAGAGTACCCATTTCTTCAACCGGCTGCTTCACCGTAGTCAATTTTATTGGTGTAAATTGAAGTATCTCATTATCTGTAAAACCGATTATGGATAAATCCT
>JAEZSL010000277.1 GCA_023443925.1 Bacillota bacterium
TGCTGTGAACTGTTCGTATGGAATGACATATAAGTACCACCTTTCTGATAACGCTATTATACCAGAAATTAAAAAAATGTGTGTAGTTTTCAAGGTGCTAAGAGGGGCTATTCGACCCCAACATCATCATCTATTGAATTTTAAACTTCCACATCTAAAGTATCCAGTCTAACCCTTTGGCAATCCTTTGACCGATATCTGCAAAATGATTTCCTTCATTCAGTTCAAATACCGTAGTTACTCCCATGTCCCGCAGCTGTTTTTCCGCTTTCTCGGTACAATCCTGTACGGCAGCCAGTCTTTGGTTTTTCGTTACTGCCTCGTAGTCTCCCAGAGAGAAATATACCCGTTCCGGCAGACTTACCGGTCGGTTCTCTTTTATATAATCCAGGAAACCATCATACCACAGGGAGCCGGATACGGAAACTGCCCGGTTAAAAATATCGGTACGGTACAGTGCATAGATAGCAAATAAACCACCCATGGAATATCCTGCGATAATACGATGACGGGGTGAGAAGCCCAAAGTTTCTTCTACTGCCGGTACAATCTCCCCTGTAAATTCTGACAGGTAGGCATCTCCACCGCCTATAAAATTCACACCCCCTCGAAACGCTTTGGGGGCAGGCCAGGGTGATAGATCAGCTTCCCAGTCTACCTTCTCCACAGCAGCAAGTATTATCTTACGCTCCCCAAGCAGCGAAACTACCTCTGTCATACCCTCAGACTCTGCATGTATATAGATAACAGGGCAATCCGCAGCTCCGGTCTGTGAATAGATTATAATGTTTCGGCTGCCTACGCTTAGAACTTTTGTATTCATTTTTACTCCTATCGCAAGTCAAAATCCAGTCTGTATACTGCCGCCAGCCTTAAGACGAAAAATATAACAGTGTCTGTCAATGAAACCTTCGCCTTAAGACGAAAAGTAACCGTGTTTGTCAATGAAGCATTCGCCTTAACACTTACTCTCTGATAAACTTTAGTACATCCTCTAATATTGCATGGTATCCGTTGGCGTACATATGCATGCCTTCTACAGAGAATTCTTTCTTTAAATTTCCGTCCTTATCGTAAAGGTTTCCGTTTACATTGATAAATTTAATATTATTTTTTAAAGCCATCTGCTCCAGAGCTTGATTTGCCTGCCCAATTCTGTTATTCGTCCGGATCTTTAGGACTTCCTTCATATTATCATCACCAAAATCATACGCTCCGTTAATCGGATAGTAGGCCATGTAGTAAATCTTACACTCCGGCAGCTTCTCTTTTATTTGTTGTACAATTCTTTCACAGCGTTCCATTAATGCTTCCAGTGAATAATCCGGTGCATTTAAATCATTGGTTCCAATATTCAGAAATACTTTAGACGGCTCTAATTCAAAAATCATTTCCTCCAGATATCCCAGCATTTCGGATGATGTGAAACCGCCGATACCGCGATTATATATCGTCTCCCTGATATCATAGTCCTGTATGAATTCATAGATGGGAAATTGCTCCATTAAAGAAGACCCGGTAAACAGGATCTGACCTTTCTTTGCATATTGATTTAATATTTTATACCGTTTTATTTTCTCCAGTTTTTCTTTATCAACAGGCTCCTTCGTATCACACATAATTAATATCCCTCTCGCTTCCCTTTTTATTCTTATCGCAATTTGATAAATAAACATTTAATACTATTTTACCAAATCCTCCCCTTATGTCAATAAACCTAGCTGCTTACTTCTATTACTGTTGCCTACACGGAGCCGCTTACTTCTTTTACTGCCTTGCTTCCTTGCTTAAGATATTTTATTAGTAACAGTATCTTCACCGAACCAATTGCAAAATCAATAACCCCGCTAATCAGTATAAAATATCCCAGATCCGGTAAATTAAATAAGAAAAAGGGCCAGTTCAGGCCGGTAATTCCAGGAATCAGAATTAACACCAGCACCGGTAACAGAATATGCAAAAGGATGATAGGAATGAGTTTCAGATAAATGGTTTTTTTACCTGTCCGCAGCCGCGAATTAAAATGTTTCAGCCTTATGACGGATACAAGCAGCAGCAAAAAAACGATCAAATATAAACCTGCGTAAACCGTATAGGTTACCACCATGGGATAATGGTTTAAATCGAGGATACCGGAACCAGGCTGGACCAAATCCGGTTCATATCCATAAAGAATGCTGATTATACCACTTTCAATTCTATCTCTGTAACCAACTTTAAAAAGGGTATTGTAAATAAGATTGGAGGTATTATAAAGGATAACAACCCCAAGGGAGTCCTCCGGTAACAGTTTGACTTTAGACTGGAAATGGATAAACTCCCCGCCATGGTACACACTGCCCGAAGTAACATACCATCCCAGACCATAAGATACATATTCCGATACCTTTGCAGAAGGAGACATCAATTCTTCCAGATAACTCTTTGAAAGGATTTGTTTATTTTTATAAGTTCCGTTATTTAACAAAGCTGTCATGTATTTTGAAATATCTTCCGAACAGGATATTATACCGGCTGCAGGTAGATTAAAGCTTTGATATGGCAATTCCACCGGCACGGGAAAACCAAACAGAGAACGATATCCAACCGCCATTCCATTTTCCTGGGCTTCTGCCTGGGATACATAGCTGTGCTTCATTTCCAGCGGTGCAAATATATTTTCAGTTATATACTCCTCGTAGGACTGGCCTGTAACACTCTCAATTATCTTGCCCAGAATATTATAGTTCATATTTATATATTGGAATACTTTTTTTCCGGGTTTTATCCTCTGGGCCTTAGCAACATATTCATCCATTGACATCCTGTCGTTTTGTAAGGTTTCAAGAGTATTTTCATCTCTTTCACTGATACCGCTTGTGTGGTTAAGCAGCTCCCTGATTGTGATTTTGGCTGCCGCAGCCTTATCCGATAACTGAAACCCGGGTAAATATGTCTGTACGGTATTATCCAGATTCACTTTCCCTGCTTCCACCAGCTGCATAATCGCCATGGCAGTAAAGGATTTACTTAAGGATGCTATCATAAAAGGTGTTCCAGGTGTCACTTCTCTTCCGGTAGGATCTGCTGCCCCATAACCCTGCTGGTAAATAATTTCATTCCCTTTTACGATACCAAGAGCTAAGCCGGGAATACGGCAGGCCTTCATTTCTCCTTTAATAAAGGAATCAATTTTACGAAAATCGGGCACCGTCTCCTTTTCCTGGGCAGTTGAGGGAATGCTGGCCAGGTTAACCATACCTAGCAGCATAATAATTCCGGTCATACATTTTATTAATTTAAACTTCATAAGAAACCTCCTTTGGTATGAGTACTGTTAAATCCAATATACCAAAAAGAGCATTTTGTATTTAGTGTTATTAATCATAATTTTTGTAATAAAAATATATGACAACTGACATATTACAGTTTTATACGGAAGGAATCATTTTGAAACTCTCGGTTTTATTGCACAGCCATCCCATAACTCTATGATCCGGTCTGCATTTTTAAGTATAGTCCGGTCATGGGTCGCTATAATAATTCCTGTCTTTTCCCTGAATTTATCGAGGATATGGATTACTTCCATTGCATTATTATGGTCCAGCGAAGCGGTGGGTTCGTCTGCAAATATAACCTTGGGATCATTAATAAGTGCTCTGGCTATGGCGGTTCTCTGCCTTTGCCCGCAGGATATCTGGCCGGGCCTGCGTCCCGCCAGATGGCTGATTTTCAGAGTTTCCAGAAGCTCCATGGCTTTATTTAGATCTTCTTTTTTCCGGGAATTAATTGGTGTCAGGACATTATCCAGTACGGTAAGATATTCAATCAGGAAGTGTTTCTGGAATATGAGGCCAAACTTGTTTTTTCTTATCCTGGCCTTTTCATCGGCCGTATAATCCCCAATATCCACATCGTCATAATAGACCGTACCTCCCGTTGGTGTTCTCATACCGGAGAGTACATACAGCAAGGAACTTTTACCGCAGCCGGAGGGCCCCATAATCCCCACCATTTCACGGTTATTTAAACATATGTCGATGTCTTTAAATGCATCGGTACACTCTTCTTTATTTAAATCGTAAATAAGACTAAGCTCTCTCCCGGTAATTTGCATATCTAGACCATCCCCTCTATAATAGCTGCCGGATCCAGGTTTTTTAGCATACTCCACACTGGTACCAGTGCAAAGATGCAGACAAAAAGAGGAATACAGGCCGCCTGGATTATAAAATCCGGTTCTATCAGTATCAGCGGTATGCCTTTTTCATTAAAAATAAACAAATTAAGTATGGCTCCAAAGGCTGTGGAGCATAGAATACCAATTACCAGTGCGGCAAGACTAACCAGTAAGATCTCCTTGATTAAACGGTTTATGACATTGTGGGTCGTGTAGCCGATTGCACTTAGAATTCCAAATTCATTTCTTCTCTGGTTAATATTTATGTAGCTTATAAATCCGGAACATACCGTTATCATTATTAAAATCATAATATTAATAACCGTCATTATAACCGTTATATTACTGCTGTCATTTTTATTTTTCCTGGATATAATACCATAGGTTCTTACATCCAGCCCCTCCGCATCCGTTTCTTGGAGAAGTTGTTCCATTGTACTTTCTGAATTCTTATTTGGAATCAATATTATTCCTGTGCTGTAATCGTCAAATTCCACATGATTTTGTTCCATCCAGTATTCAAGGGAATCAAAGGATACAATACTTTCACCATCCAGCAGCCCGACAATGATTTTTTCACCTTCTATAGTTTCATTTTGGCTTACGCTGCTGCCAATACGGTCTCCGATTGCCAGATTTTTATTCCTGGCCACTGTTTTATGCAGGATTATTTCATTGGTGCCGGCAGCCGGCAGCCGTCCCTTTATTAATTTTAGATTCATTCTCCTGATCAGCCGTATCATATCTTCGTTTTTTACCGTAAATACCTTACTGCCTATGCTTTTTTCAATTATACCGTCCAGGTAGGTATAATGAGCCACCCAGGGAAAAATCTTCTCATATTCCGCTTCCCGGCTAAAGATGCTTTCAATAATAGAGGGATTAATTACTTTAGTTTTTGCCGCTATACTGGAGTAATATTTCTGGGGCTCTACATAGGTTCTCTCAACCAGGTAAAATTCCGAAGAAATAACCATTCGTATTACATATATAACTATAATACTTAGCAATACCGGAATAAACATAAACAGGAACTTTCTTGAATTACTTAAATAATGCTTTATTGAAGAAAGGGGTTTCATAGTTACCTTCTTTCCTGCACATAGCTATGCGCGTATTCGTATTTCATAATATATATGAAAGAGTCCGGGAAGACATTTTCAAGTGCTGGCGCGCGCATCTTCCTTAAATGGGCCCTGCCCGCCAGGCTTTTTACTGTATAGTAAATTCGTAGAAATTTCCTTTATAGATACGAGTGTTAAAAGGTAAATTACGTTGATAAATATCATCGTACATATTCATAAAACACAGGTGGAGAGATCTTTTGGTACCTGCCTATATAACAAGAAAGAGTCTGGCTTGCCAGACTCTAGCGCTGACGCGCTGTCACGACAGTGACATCTTCCTTAAGCGCGTCATGTGCATCCTGCCTGGAAGGCTTTTTAATTTATAGGTAAGTTCGGAGAACTTTCCTATAAATTAAAAAACTCCCTCAGAAACAAGGCGGCCTGTGTTCTGTCACTCAAACCAATTTTATCGTAAATGCTGCTTATGTAATTGCGTACTGTTCCATCGGATAGAAATAAAACGGCCGCGATCTGCTTGTTATTAAAACCCTGCGCCATCATTTTGGCGATTTCTTTTTCCCGGTCAGAAAAGGTGAACTTTTCAATTGCACGACACTTGTTTTTTTCGTCCACTACTTTTGACAGTCCCTCCGCAAGTTTCGTAACAACACTTGACGGCATCACCAGCTTATCAGCAGCCGCATTATGTATTTCATCAATCAGTTCCGCTATTTCCATATCTTTTAAGAGATATCCTTTTGCCCCTGCTGCTATGGCGTTTAATATATATTCATCGTCATTAAAGGTAGTCAGCATTATGACTTTGGCAGTTGAATGAATACTTTTTAATTTACGTACACATTCTACCCCATCCATAACCGGCATTCTTATGTCAAGCAGCAGAATATCCGGTGCATGTGTTTGTGTAAGTTCAAAGGCTTCTTTTCCGTTTTCGGCGGTTGCAAGAACCTCTAAATCTTCTTCCAGATTAAGCACGGTTTTTAACCCGTCCCTGATTAATGCCTGGTCATCGGCAATGATTATTTTAATCTTCATCTGCTGTCTCCTTACTCACGGGAATTGTGATATCAATGCCAAAACCTTCCTGCCAGGATGAAGTGATTAACAGAATTCCTCCGACTTCCCTTATTCTTTGCTCCATTGCAGACAGGCCAAATCCGTATACGACCTTGTCACAGCCGGTTCCATTATCCTGTAAATGAAACCGTATCTGTTCCGAGTCATAATACAAAAGAAAGGTAAACGCACTGCTGTTTCCATGTTTTATGCCATTGGTGAGACCTTCCTGTAATGCACGAAATACAGCCTTTTCCTGAAATTCCGATAAAGGCGGGAGGTCAGAAATCTCATGCCGGATAAAGATATCCCCATGTCCGGCGGTTTCATCCATAAGCAGCTTTAATGAAGCTGGAAAATCAACAACGTTTTGTCCTTTTTTTAGTACACCTACCGATTCCCTTATATCATTTAAACCTTTTCTGATTTGTCCTTTCGCAAGCCCGATTTTCTCTGCCCCGGCAGCTTTATCTGTTTTTAACAACCGTTCTCCTGCTTCAAGTTCCATTAATACGGAAGTAAGGGTATGTCCCATGGTATCATGTATTTCTCTTGCTATCCGGTTTCGTTCTTTTAATATGGTTATTTCTTCAATATTACTTGAACTGTCACGAAGCTTGATATATGCATCTTCCAGCTGTTTGGATTTTATCTTCAGTTCGTACATCATTTTGCTTATCTTTCTACGCTGGTTTATTTCATATTTCGCCAGGCACATAATTGAATAAACAAGTATAAACATGGCCAAATCCCGGATTGCCGTATGAAGCATCCCAATTGAATAAGCATTAGGCTGGGTTATGAATAAATACAGAATATCTGCCCCAAAACAGGCCGCCGAAACAACCGCACCAAATAAAACTGAATAATCAATCACCGCATCGGCAATCAATGCATAATAAAAAGCGGCGGCATAACTGCTGTGGTCATTCATCTGTAAGATAAGCACGAAAATGATCTCCAGAAAAATTACCGGTTTGTGAAAATGAAAAGGCCCCTCAGCAGTATAGGTCATACCTCGTAACGTAACTGATAACAAAAGAAGTCCTGCTACAAAGGCTATAAGCCACGGATTTTGAATATGAAAAAGTATAATAAGTATGGCTGCCGCTACCATAACCGCCCACAGAACTCTTTTCACCTTCTTTTCCGAACTGTATTCCAACTTAGGCTCCTTTCAACTATACGATTCGCTATGTATGAGTAATTTATAAATTTTTATCTGATTATAAATCTATATGCCATAGTTTACCATAAATATACAATAAATCACAAGACTATATCGCACTCTCTAATCATTAGGGATTAAATTTACTAACAGAAAGCATACATCGATATTGATATCATTAATTTGGGCGAGGGCTTCTCTAGGGTGCGTCTGAAAACTGCTTGTACTGTGCTGAATGTTCCACTTTGTGGGAGACAAGGAGCGATTTTTGGAGCGTAGCGGGTCTACGTTCCCAAAATTGAGACGCGGTATTCCGCAAAGTGGGGCGTTCAGAACGATGCAATGAGTTTTCAGACACGCCCTAGGTAAAGTTAACGTAAAAATTGCCGATTATTTTAGTATAACAAATTAAACGGAGGTGGAGATATGCCGACAATACAGAGTATGGGGAGCGGATATTATAACTATTATAACATGTCATCAAGATACCAATGTGATACCCCCTATAAGGTATGGTATAATCAAGATTTGGAGCAATCAGAAGTTATGGGGTCCAACCGTTATCCCAATAAAGATTCGGAGAATGCGGATTTGTATCGAAAATTAGTAGATACCTATGCTTCCGCCGCAGTAAGCAATCGTTCTAAATACAGCACCGTTGCTGATTTAAGAAATGCCTTGGAAGAAAAGTACGGTGCTTCCGGTGCTTATGCTCATTATAGCGCAGAAGAGAGAAATGCCATGCTGGTGAATGAATTGAGTATGACCTGCTTTGGCACAATTGGCAGCCACTCTGGAATGGGCGGCGGAGATGTTTTAGCCGACCCCCACTTAAAGGGAGCTGTAACAAAATATAAGAAGCAAGACACCGAATACTGCAATAATATGCTGGGTAAACAGATTTCCAATGTTTTTCAAAATCGTGGTATAAATATGAGTCTATTTGGTAATAATCGATTTTTATTTTCCATGGACCCGTTAACAAAACTGCTTTCTATCTCCGTTACTCAGGCAGATGACAGGTACCCTTTGGATGAAACCTTGATCAAACAAATGGAAGATGCCTTTAATTCCAGCGGTAACGCCTCAAAATTGTTTTCCAATATTCTAAGGGAGAAGAATATGACAGGGGAAATTCCAACGGATATGCTTGCAAAATACTTATTGATGAATGATTTCGTAAGCATTACCGGAGAAGATATCAGAACTTATAAGCAAACAGACGAAGGCTTTATAAACGATAAGGGTAAAAATGCTTTGGATGTGTATAAAGAGAGCTTAAAAAATACGGATAAAGTTTCGGCCTGTTTTAAAGGAGCAGCTTTTGATTACTTTAACCTGCTGGTCAGCCGGGCAATGAACTATGATATATCAAAAGTAAATGACTTGGTTTTAACTGCCGGTTATCAGAACGGGGTTTATCTTCCGGAATCTCTGGATGGCAATAACGTAAGCTGGGTGGGCAGCAAATTAGACTTGACCGTATAAATGTAATAGGTAAAGGAAATGTACAAAGTATTATGAGTATTTCTGAGTGCACCATCTATTGGCAACAGCGTATCAATATTAGAACAAAAGCCGGAAAGCAGCAACAGTTGCTGTTCTCCGGCAGTGGGTTTATAATTTATGCATTTTAATAATAAAACTTCAATCATGGAAGACAAATCACAAAACCTTTCCGATTTTTAACCGAAGGTTTTGTGTTATATTATACTAAAGAATCTTTTTACATATGTAATGATTCTGCAGCGAACATCCAAATTCAATAAATGATTCAAAATTACAGCTATAACAAAAAACCCTGCAAACATACCGTTGCAGGATTTCAATGAACTGGGCTACAAGGATTCGAACCTTGAGATGCTGGAGTCAGAGTCCAGTGCCTTACCGTTTGGCGATAGCCCATCATATTATAGGTTTGTGACTTTAGGACTTACTGTTCGTCAGCCACGAATGATATTATAACTCATACAAAAGTATTTTGCAAGTAGAAAATAAAATTTTTTCTAAATTTTTTTATCCTGATTTTACCTGAAGCGACCGAAGGCTTTATTTCGTAAACAACAGGAACGAATATAAGCAGAAAACCCGGGCGGTATGTAAACCCTTTTACGTATTCCGCTTATATTCATAGTATGCACCATTCCTGCTATTCTCTATTCTACTTTGGTATGTAACTAACAAAAGCCAGCTTTTTGCTGTCCGGAGACCAGGAATTTACATTCAAGGTTCCCTGTCCGCCGAATAATTTCACCAGGGTTTGGTATTCTCCGCCCTCGGAGGACATAAGCCGGATTTCTACATTTTTGTTAGCGGGGTGGTCTCCGGGATTAACATCCCCCTTTTTATATGTAATATATGCAGCCTTACTGCCATCGGGAGACACATGGGGAAACCAGCTGTTACTTTCATCAAAAGTCATCTGGGTCTGTTCACTGCCGTCGGCATTCATCCTCCATACCTGCATCAGTCCGGTTCTTACGGAGTTAAACCAGATATATGTACCACAGGGGGAATATTCCGGCCCGTCATTTAAACCTCGGGTATCCGTTAATCTGGTTTCAATCCCGCCCTGGGCCGGTATCGTATAAATATCATATTCACCATTACGTTCCCCGCAGTAGGCCAGGGTCTTACCATCCGGTGACCAGCCGTGGAGATAACTTGGCGCAATGGGTGTAATCAGGACAGGTACCCCGCCTTCCATGGGCAATCTATAAATACGTGACAAACCGTCCTCATAGGTTTGATGGCTCACAGCGATTTCTTTCTGATCCGAGGAAAGAACATGATCATTATTACAGCGGTTACAGATACCGGATTCAATTAAGGTACTGATATCGGATGTAATATCATAACAAAAAATTCTTCCCTCTGAGTTATAAATCAATTCTTTCCCGTTGCTTTTCCAGTTTGGTGCCTCAATTAAAAAATCAAATTCATGCAGGACTGTGATTTCACCGGTTTTTACATCTACTGTCTGTAATACACTTACTACATCTCTAAAGCCAATTTCATGCTGTCTTTCTGTCAATACATTCATAGCTACCTCTCCTTTTTATATTTCCGGGTCTAAATTCCCATCTCACCAATACAGCAAAACAGGCATAAAAACCTTGAATGATCCGGGTGATTTATTGACTGATTCTTATCTCATATTAGCACAATAAACCAGGCTTTTCAATGAAAACCACTTATATTACCTGGTAAGAAATACATAGAAAAACCGGGTTGGATCTCAAAAATCCGGGTTAAAATTTTAAGTTGAATTCAACGCTAGTAAATGCTACTATATTCCATAGAATGAAATGGTAAGGAGTGGGAATACAGTTTTTCAACATCTTGATTTATACGTGCACCTAAGCGCACAGATGGGAGTTTAAAATGTTTAAAAATAATAAAGGGAAAAATAAAATTGACATATCAGAATCAGAATATACCAGTTCCAATACAATGGATACCAATATGGCGGATGGTTTTACCGGGAATGCTGCCGAAGACGGAAATTCCAGTTTCTCTGGCAGTCTGACTTCTGCCGAAGCCGCTGCCATAGCCGAAGCTCTAATCACCTTTAAAGCTCCGGCAGATAGCAAACCACCCGCTGCTCAAAATCCACCCTCAGATGCGGTACCTGTTAATGATCCCATTGATGAGGCAATTGCCCACAATACGGTTACCGGAGAATTACTGATACCATACACAAGACAGGCTATGTATTATGAAACCGACCAGATGGGCGTCATCCATCACTCCAACTACATCAGGTGGTTTGAAGAATCCAGAGTTTATTTTCTGGAACAGATCGGCTTGAGTTATGATAAGTTAGAAAGCAACGGCATTTTAATACCTGTTCTCGGAGTTTCCTGTGAATATAAATCCTCTGTCCGGTTTCATGATAAAGTAATTATCCTTCCGAAAGTCACTTTCTTTAACGGCTTTAAGATGACCATCCGGTACCAGGTAGTGGACAACCTTAACCATACTCTAAAGGCCCAGGGAGAATCCAATCATTGTTTTGTCAATCAGGATTTTAAACCGATAAGTATTAAAAAGAGCTACAAAGAGATATATGAAATACTTACTGCGTGGGTGAACTAAACCCTAAATTTTTCAGTAAAGCCCTCGTTTACGTAGAGCTTCCTTCGCTGCTCCTTTACACCAAATGGGGCTGTCCTTTTTTGCCCATGGACTGAATAAACCGTTACTGGTCTCCTCTTAAACTGGCAAAGGTATTATATACATCCAATATACCATACCCCCAGTCTCTGTTGGGATAGGTATTATTTGGATCTCTTCTGGCACCCCGTATCAATAAATTCTTAATTTCAATGCTGTCCAGCATAGAATAATAACCTGTATTTAGTCCCCATTGCAGCAGCATAACCGCCACGCCTGCCGTATGGGCGGCTGCCAGACTGGTGCCGGAAGCAGTTGTATAAAGGTTGCCTGGTGCCGGTACCACAAGATTAACCCCTGGTGCTGCCAGATTGGGATTAATGGTATTGATCCTTGTGTAGCCTCTGCTGGCATTAAGATATAAACTGTTATTGGTATAATCGTAGGCGGTTACGATAATCGGCACAACGGCATCGCCGGGTGAGGTTACCGTATAAAAGGGGTCCGACTGTACAAAGTAAGCTTCGCTGGCTAAAAAGCTGCTAATAGGAAGCCAGATATTAAAAGTTGAAGTCAGGTCTCCGGTGGAATACACCCGAAACCGCCAGATTCCTTCGGTGGGATTCACAAACCGCAATAAGATCAGCTGATCCCCCGTCTGCTGCTCCAATAAAATGTAATCAACATGAATTACCGTTTCTTCAAATATAAACCGAATAACCCGGGTTTCGCCTATTCTTGCCGGGATTCTTGGAATATACTCTCCGGTTGGGGATAATATATCTATGGAAAAGGTTCCCGGTGAATCTCCCCACAATTCCATGGTAAATCCCGGATTATTCGCTCCAACCCGCATTTCAATGGTCTGGGACTGCTGTCCCCCGCTTTCAATGACTCCCCGTAAATGATGGCCTGTATTTCCTTCATTACCGGCAGCAATAACAATTGCAATGCCTTCCTGGTCCCCCATAAGAGACAGATAACTGCTTAGGGCACCGCGGCCGTCATGGGAACCCTGGTTGGTTTCCAAGCCAATGCAGATTGCAATGGGACGGTTTAATTCTCTGGCCGCTTCAATCAAATACCGTACGCCAAACATAATATCATTTTCTTGATAACTGATCGTATTTTCGGGTACTATAAAAAATTCTTTCAAAAAGCGTTTTGACTGTTTCAATTTAACTACAATTATTTCAGATAAAGGCACCACTCCGGAAAAATTATTTTCAAGGCTTGGGTTTCCTACCGCTATACCGGCAAGAGAGGTTCCGTGTCCTATCTCATCAACGCTTGGTACTATCGCTATTGGATCGGGATTTTGAAGTGCTACATTAATCTCTTCCCTGGTATATTCCGTCCCGTAATAAAAGGAAGCCGGTGCTGGTCCCGTTTGTATTGTCTGGTCCCAAATTGATATAATTTTTGATGATCCGTCTGCATTAATAAAGGCGCTGTGTGTATAGTCAATACCAGTATCTATGAAACCAACCAAAACTCCCTGACCCCTCAGATCAAAGCTCGGCACATTGAGCAGTCTGGTTATGCCGGATGCTTCCAGGCTGCCGGTATCTGCTAATCCGTACAGATTCGGATACGCACTGTATCCGATTTCCTGAACGAGATTATTTGGCAGCTGATTAATCGGAGCATACACTACTGCATGGTTATCATTGATTATATTCGAACAGCTATCCGGAATACTGGCCAGCTCTTCAGGATACCTGCGATATTCTATCAGCAAATCCGCATAATCTTCACTATAAATGCGTTCACCGCAATCTTGATCCAAGATCCCTCATTCCTTTCACAATCAATTTAATTTAATATATGATGTGCAACAGCTAATATTCTAATTTCAGGCACTTAATTTCAATTCGGCTGGTTGTTGTTTTACGGTGGCACACTAAGAGATAAATACGCATAAACCTGATAAATAAAGCGGATTCGCGTGAACTGCTCCCTGTTAATATTTTGTAAATTATAACCTTCCTCGTTGTAACCTTTACTAACACATGCTATAATTATTTCAAAATAATTTCATGATAAGGAGCAAACAGAATGAAGTTAAATTATAAACGTACCTTTTTTATCGGTTTTGCGTTTATGTCTATCTGCGCCTTCTGGCAGCTGTATGACAACCTGGTTCCTTTAATTTTATCCAAAACTTTTGGTCTGGGTGAGACTATGACAGGCGGTATCATGGCTCTTGATAATGTACTGGCTCTGTTTCTTCTCCCTTTGTTTGGAACATTATCTGATAAGACCCACACAAGGCTGGGCAAACGCACGCCCTTTATCATTGTAGGGACAATATTTGCCGTAATTTTTATGATTTTTCTGCCCATCGCCGACCAGTTGAATCATTTTGTTTTCTTTTTTATTTCACTGGCAGTTGTACTGCTGGCAATGGGTTCCTATCGTTCACCCGCTGTGGCACTTATGCCGGATGTAACTCCGAAACCGTTACGAAGCAGCGCAAATTCCATTATTAATTTAATGGGTACTTTAGGTGCAATATTTACTTTGGTTATGTCAAGTATATTAATTCCGAAAGTTAATCATCCTAATTACATACCGATTTATTTAGCTGTTGCCGCACTAATGGTTATAGCTGTTACCTTGCTGGTGATTACCATCCGGGAAAATGTATTGGTAAAAGAAAATGAAATCATTAATTTACAGTATCAGGAAGAACCGGAGCCGCCGGAATCAAAATCCAAGGAAACGATTGCATCCGCTGATGCCGGGATCATCGAGTCTGCTGATATGGATACGATGCCCGCAGAGGTAAAGAAAAGCCTGATTTTTATACTCACATCCGTATTTTTTTGGTTTACTGCTTATAATGCCGTTACCACTGCTTTTACCAGATATGCGGATAAAGTCTGGGGTCTTCAGGGCGGTAGTTTTGCCAATACTCTCCTGGTTGCAACCGGAGCCGCTACTATCAGCTATCTGCCCATCGGCTATCTCTCCGGCAGATTCGGACGGAAAAAGACAATACTAGGGGGAATTCTGTTAATGACCCTCTCCTACTTCTTTGGATTTTTGTCTACTTCCTTTTCCCCTGCCGTATTTGTAATCTTTGCTTTTACCGGTATTGGCTGGGCCGCCATTAATGTAAATTCCTATCCTATGGTAGTAGAGATGAGCCGGGGTTCCGATGTGGGTAAATATACCGGCCTCTATTATACCTTTTCCATGGCCGCACAAGTCTTTACCCCTATTTTATCAGGTGCTTTACTGGAGAATGTATCCTACCGGACCCTATTCCCCTATTCCTTTTTATTTTCAATTCTATCTTTATGTACTATGCTCTGCGTAAAACACGGAGATTCCAAACCCATCAGGAAAAGAAAGGCTCTGGAACACTTTGACGTAGATGACTAAACAGATAAACTAGCTTACTTGGAGGATACTATGCTTTTATATATAATTTTACTGGCGATTGTACTGATTCTGATCTTATATTTACTGGCAATTATGCCAAAGATCCGTGGGAGGCATGATTTAAGCACCTGGCGGGTCAGGTATTACGCACACCGGGGACTTCATCAGAATATTAACGAAGCACCTGAGAATTCCATGACAGCTTTTAAACTTGCTGTCAGCCAGAATTACGGCATCGAAATGGATGTCCAGCTGTCCAAAGACAAAGTTCCTGTGGTCTTTCATGATTTTACTTTAAAGAGAGTATGCGGAGTGGATAAAAAGGTGAAAGAACTCACTTTTGCCCAATTGCAGGAGTTAACCTTATACAAGTCCCAGGAACGGATCCCTTCCTTCCAGTCCGTTCTTGATATGGTAAACGGCCAGGTTCCCCTTATCATTGAATTTAAGGTTGAACTTCACGATACTTCCGTATGTGATATTACAGCTCCCATGCTGGACCGCTATCCGGGTCAGTACTGTATCGAGTCCTTTAATCCCCTGGTTTTATTCTGGTATAAACATAAACGGCCCCGCATTATGCGGGGCCAGCTCTCCAGCAATCTGATTAAGGATAAGGAAGTAGGAAGTTTCTCCTTATACTTTATACTTCAGAACCTGCTGCTTAATTTCATTACAAAACCAGATTTTATATCCTATAATTATGTCCACCGCAGCACCTTGTCCCTGATACTTTGCCGCCGTTTATACCGGACACCTACCTTTGCCTGGACCATCAAGTCACAGGAAAGCCTAAATGTAAGCCGAAAATGCTTTGACTATTTTATATTTGATCATTTCATTCCACAGGAATAAAAGACAACTTAAATCCACACTGCTTCCTTCCTATACCGTTTGAAAGGTATACGGAAAGGAGCATGATATGGATTTTTTT
>JAEZSL010000297.1 GCA_023443925.1 Bacillota bacterium
ATAGGGTAAGTTTATGGATAACAGGCAGAAACAACAGTAACTATTAATACCATTAAGGTATTGATATAAAAATGAAAATATATCGGGAGATATATTGACAAATTTCAAATTTTGAGATAGGAGGAATGCATTATGAAACTATTTCTTAAAGTGCGGGAACAAGGAAAGGGATTTGTAAATACGGTGTTCCGCTTTCCGGTCACAATGCTATTTCTTATATTGACAGCAATATGGTGTTTTATTGCTATCAACCAACAAAATTTTGAGCAATATAGTAAATTCATGCTTAGCTTTGTATTAGGGGCATCTATTTACGTTGTATTACAAATGGTGTATGAAAGATTCTTTAGTAAACCAATTACCCGATATATCTTTATGGTGGTACCGTATGTTCTGGCACTGATTTATTATCTTATGATTAAAGGCCTGGAATTTAATATTAAGATTAGTGTTCCAACTACTGTTTTACTTTTTATTTTATTAATTGCGTTCTTATGGGTGCCGGTAATAAAAAGCAGAATTAATTTCAATCAGAGTTTTATGGCGGCCTTTAAAGCGTTTTTTATGGCAGTGTTATTTAGCGGCTTATTGTTTGTTGGGATTCTATTAATTATTGGTGCTACAGATATGTTAATCCTTGATGTTTCGGGCAAATCCTATGCGCATGCAGCAAACATAATATTCGTTCTTTTCTTTCCGATATATTTCTTGAGTATGATACCTGCTTATCCTCGAAATGAATTTGACGAATCAGATATTAGTCAAGAGTTATTAATGAAGCAAGTAACACCTTCCAGGTTTCTGGAAGCATTGATTTCTTATGTGGCGATTCCGATTGCAACGGTATTCACAGTTATATTATTGCTCTATATTCTTCTGAATATCAGGGAAGACTTTTGGACGGACAATTTAATGGAGCCTTTATTAGTGTCTTATTCAATTGTTGTCATTATCGTTTATTTACTGGCAAGTACGGTAATGAATGCGCTCACCAAGTATTTTAGGCTGATATTTCCTAAGGTTTTACTTCTGGTAGTCTTGTTTCAAACAATTTCCTCCCTCTTAAAGATTCAAGAGGATGGAATTAGTTATGGAAGGTATTATGTTATTATGTTTGGGCTGTTTGCAATCCTTGCAAGCATTTGGTTTTGTATAAAACCAGTTCAAAGCAATGGTATTATTGCTCCGATTCTTATCATTCTATCCCTTATATCCATATTACCGTTTGTGAATGCTTTCTCTGTTAGTAGAGTGAATCAAATCAGTCGTTTAGTTAATGCTCTTGAGCGTAATTACATGTTAGAGGATGACAAGATTATTCCCAAGGCGGACATTCCCAAACAAGATATGGTGACTATTAGAAGTTCGGTTCAATATCTTTCAAGATTGGAATATACGAAGGAAATCAATTGGCTAAAGGATTATAATAGTAGTAATGATTTTGAAGAAACATTTGGTTTTTCAGAGTATTCAGTTGATGATCAGGGGAAGACCAACGATTATATTACAGTCATGAGGAAACAAGCTTCACCAATTTCTGTTGCTGGTTATGATTTCATGACTCGATTATATGTCTATGATAAGAATGTTGATACAGTATTAAGCAACTACGAAATAGATGGAAAAGCTTATACGTTAAACTTGGTGAATTCCTCTGCAGATCAGCAGGATATTCTGTTAAAAGATGGGGAGCAAGAAGTTTTACGCTTTCCTTTAAGGGATCTGTACAGTAAGTTTGAAGGTGATAACGGAAACAAAGAATTGGAGACTTTAGATGTAACCTTTACAACAGAAAATGAGAGAGCAGTTATAACTGTCATTGCTGAATCAATTAATATTAATATCTGGCAAGATGGGAGAAGTCGGCAGGCGGATATCAATATCCTGGTTAAGCTTAAGTAGTAATCTATCAGAGAAGTTTTGGAGGCTGGACAAGAAAATAAAGAGTGTCTACAGCAAGGTCAAAAAGCGACTTCCACAAATCTGCATTACTGCCTCAACACATGTGGAGTGCTATGTTAGGATTGAACGGGTAAAATGCATATGAATAGAGGGATGCAGATGATTCGTAAGCAGATAATTTAGTGAGACCCTTGAGCAGATAATAAAGATATTTAAAATATTGAGTTTATAAAAGAGGGAGGGTCACGTTGGCTAAAAACGATAATATGCTGGCAATTCTGTGGATGCTGAATTCAGGTGTAAAAATGACTGCAAAACAGATATCTGAAAAGCTAGAAATAAATATAAGGACAGTATATCGGCATATAGATGCACTATGTGCCAGTGGAGTTCCTATAATATCCGACCCAGGTCATAATGGCGGGTATAGCCTGCTGAATAATTTTATCAGAGCACCTCTTCTATTTGATATGGAAGAAAAAAAGGCACTCCTTCATGCTGCTGTTTTTGCAAAAGAAGCCGGATACCCTTTGAGTGAGGCATTAAGCAATGCGACATCAAAGTTGAAAATGTATTCCAATCAGGAGCAGGAAAGTATACTTAACCATCATTTAGACGGTTTTGAAGTTATAAACCGCATGGTAAGCCCTTCCATTCAGCCGATATTGTCGGAATTGGAGCAGGCTGTAGAAAAGGAATTCTCTGTAGAAATAGATTATCGCACAGGCCTTGAAGATCAACCAAAGAAGAGGCGGATAGACCCTTATGGAATGGTTTACTGGAACAACAAATGGTATACGGTTGCATTTTGCCACCTAAGGAATGAAATACGAAGCTTTCGGGTAGATCGCATTTTACGAATCAATTGTACTCAAATAATATTTAAGCGTCCCGAAGCTTTTTCGCCCCGTGATTTTTTTATGAAAAACCTGTTACCTGATTTAGCGGGTAAGGAGGGGTTAATATCTTTAATTGCAGAAGGCAGGTCAGAGACGCTTAATGAGCTATGCATGCATTGGTTTTTAGGGCATCATCTGAAAGAGAGAACCTCGAATCAAGCCATCTTTTTATTTGAGGAAAAATCAATTCATATTTATGTTCCTTATTTTCTCCTGTCCTATGGTAAATCCATTCAAATAATTGAACCACAGAGTGTGAAAGAAAGACTGGTAGCTATCGCATCGGAATTAATGGAATATTATCAACTTTAACAGCTTCACTGACAGCAGATGTCAGTGAAGCTGTTTTATAATTAGGATAGTCACTGATTACCGAGAACGGTATTCCTTGATGAATAAAAATAAGGAGAAATTACAAAATGAATAATAAGGTATATCTTTATGTGTTTGACACAATGTCAGACTGGGAAATAGGTTACTTAACTGCTGAGCTGAACTCGGGAAGATATTATAAAAAGGGACTTGACCCATCAAAAATAGTGACGGTTGGAATTGAAAAGACGCCTGTAATAACAATGGGCGGTTTGAAAATACTGCCTGACATCAAACTGGATGAGTGCAATATTGAAAGCACAGATGCATTGATTTTACCTGGTGGAGATACATGGACAGAAACAATGCACCAACCCATCTTAAAAATCGCCCGGAGGTGTATAAAGGAAGGTATATTAGTTGCAGCGATTTGTGGTGCTACAATGGGACTTGCCCAGACAGGATTATTGGATTCACATTGGCATACAAGCAATGATCTGGAATACCTTAAAATGATATGTCCCACTTACACGGGCGAAAAATATTACAAAATGGAGCCGGTAGTAACTGATGGAAAATTGATCACCGCATCTGGAATAGCTCCGTTGGAATTTTCTGTACACGTCTTGAAATCTCTGGGTGTGTTTTCCTCAAAAACATTAGATGTTTGGTATAGTCTTAATAAGACTCATGAATCCAAATATTTCTATGAGTTGATGAATTCAATCCAATAAAGAGATAAGCATGAAATTGATATGTTATGATCATTTAAAAGATTTTTCAGAACTGAATCACCTAGAGCGTGTCCGAAGTGGTCATTAATATGCCTGAATTTATCAACCTCCAGCATGGCAACGGCGTATTCAGCCCCTTCTTTTTAAATGGCCTCTAAACGGGAATTTCATATAGGTAAATTTGAAGGCATTAAGACAATTAATCTTAATGCCTTTGCTTTTACATAGAGGTAAAAAACAAAGAATCTTTCCGACGCTGCGTAAAAAATTTAGGATGATTTTTCAAACGAATAGCTTAGCCTTTTTTATATTATCTGAAGCAGTAATTTATTATAAAAGGAAGGTGATTCGATGACTGAAGATATTGTATTTTGGTATTTAAAAAGAAAAGATAAACAGTTCACTAGTACTTTGAATACATGGGAAATTCTTTTCATTTAAGGAGTTGTCAACTGGGATTTTAAAAATTTCCAGAGGCATGTCCCTTTTTATATAATTAAATACATATTATAAATAGATGGAAATGTAAAAGTGCTATTTTTTATTGGAGGTGGTTCCGTTGATTTATTGTTTTAGACATATTCTTGGTTAATACCTTCATAGTGCCTAGTTTGATTTGGACGTTGTACACAAAATTGTATTTTATAAAGGAGGATAATCATGAAAAAGATCTTTATGGTAATGTTATCTGTTATTATGTTAATTACAATATCAAGTACTTCAGCGTTTGGAGCTAATAGAGAAACAGAAAAAACAAACCCTCTTGATACTGGAAAAGAAATTCTATACTATCAATACTGGACCTCTGATGAAAAGATAGAAAGTGATCTTCAAAATTTGCAGAAAGAACTAGAACTTTCTGATGAACAGATGAGTGCATTGAAGGAATTGGGGTTAACAGAGTATCAAAATAATACTGAGCTTGCCTCAACTTATTCAAGTAATGCCCGCTCGAGTATTCTAGCATTTAATACCACAATCGAGAGTAGAACAATTGAAAGAAATGAGACAATTAAGACAATATTAGATGAAAATTACTCTGATTTTCGTAACTGGATTGCATCGTGGTGGGAAAATGAACGTGAATATCGCATGAATACTATAAAACCTATGGCAGATGATAATTCAATTGAAGTATGGGCAACACAATATGTACCGACCACTTCTGGAGCAGCAGAGGTAGCTCTTCCTGATAAATATCTCAAATTTGCTAATCTGGGGTGGGATAATACTTATCCTAACCCAGACTATATCGTTGATGTACGTAGCATAAGCCATTCCTCCAATCTAGCTGGTATAAGAGTCGACGAAGTTGGACCATGGAATGAAAATGATAATTATTGGGATTATGATCGTCGGATATTTACAGATTTAGATTTAGGTGTGCCAGAGGCAATGGTTGCTTATTATAATGATTATAATAATGGAAAAGATGAATTTGGAAGAACTGTACTTAATCCGGCGGGAATTGATTTGTCCACTAAGGCCGCGAAAAGTTTAGGATTTAGTAGTTATGAGAGTGGTTGGGTTATAGTAAATTATACGGATCTACCTTAATTTACATATAATTGGTCAAATAAAAGTACTAAAGAGTCTGCCTACGTAAAGGTAGGCCCTTTTGCTATATATTAGCTGTTGGCAGATAAACAGTATATTAAGTTACTTCCATTTACCATTCTCTGGCGAATAAATAGCAAATATGTATTCAGTGACTTTTTAAGGGGGGAGGTGAACAAAGACAAATACTTATTTTTATACTTTGATGTGGTTGGAAAATTGCGGATGTATTAACTCGTTCTCAAAATTTGTAAATCGGTAGTATAGAGGATTTATCAGTACATGCTAAATAATTAAATGATTACCCAGAACTAATAAGATAGAATACAGGCCCATTAATTTTAGCTAACTTTTTCGTTGTGGACCAGCTCTAGACTAAAATAACTATTTGTAGAGATTATAAAAATTTGAAATAAATAGAAAATTGTGGTATAATTAATTAAATTATTAGTCTACTTCAGAGTAAAAGATTTGTTTAGATGCATCTGCGCGTCTTAAGCAGAAATGTCATAGTAAATCACCTCGTCTAATAGCGAGAATTAAATGTGTAAGGATTGTGTCGATTATGAATATTAAAAAAATTTCCACCATTTATGTTGTGTGTGCCGTTTTCATAGTTATAGGGATTATAATAGTCTTTGCTATACGTAATAATCACAATGTAAGTTTGCCAGAAAAATTCAACAGTCAATACATTAGTGAATTAGAGCAAGGGCATCATACTGAGGATTTAAATCCTCAGGGTGTATTAATGGCTTTTATCTCTGAAAAAAACTACAATATTAATAATTTTATATTACAACTGGATGAAGATATGAAAAAGATTTATGTGTATCCTGATGAGAATATCAAAATTCAACTAACTGCTTACGATATTGAAACATCAAATGGGGATATCGTCAGAGTTTGGTATGCGAGTGAACAAGACAAAAAAGACAAGGAATGAAGAATGCTCTGGATTCTTAGTGAAAACTACTTAGTTATCAAGTGCATTGAAACCTATGTCCAGCTGATGCTGAATCACTGTGCCTATACCACACTAAACGCAAGCGCCTTTCAAAGCATCTTTGAATATTTGGAGAAGAATTTTCGATATACAAGCTGCTTCTGAGCAATGAGGGCTTCGGACTTTGTATCCCAAGGCATTGGAGGTAATAACTCTGTTGCAGAAAGCCTGAGGTTATATTTCGCATGGTACTAACTCTACTGCAATCGAAGAAAATACCCTTATACTCATGGAATGAAAGTGGTATTGGAAGTTGACATTTCCATTGGTGGAGAAAATTCGGATGATTCAAAGCAAATAATTGGACAAAGCAGAATGGGAGGTTGGAGGCTTTGCAAGAGGAGAGATTTACAAAGAAGGACTGGACACTTTTTAGAAATAAAATTGCTGATTGGCAGGAAGCCTATATGAACAGGCTCAATAAGGAATATATAAAATTACTAAGTGAAGACGCTAATCCAGCAGAGAAGTTTTGGAGGCTGGACAAGAAAATAAAGGAAGATAGGAAGAAAACTGGTGTTCAATTAGAAATGAGCCGGTCGAAACTTATTTATAACATTATTTCACTAATAAATGACGGTGCAATTAGCTTTGAAGATCTCGATGAGTTCAGTGATGAGCTGAAGGAAACGGTAAGTGCCTTTGTTGAGAGATAGTTTAGAGTATATGGGTTCAGCATGGTATCGTTTTTTTCTATATGTATTCGTTAACCGCTTGTCTACGCCAAGTTTAAAATGCTACCCGCATAGCTTTTGCCTGTTGAACCCGGGTGAGGAGGTCGGCATATGCCAGCTGAAATTGAGCCATACGCCGAAGGTTGCCTTTCGTAATCAGATTGTGTCGGTATTAATTACCTCGAAGTAAATGTTTATTCAATTTCACTCAATTTGTATTCAATATAGATTGGGTGATTTTTTGGTATTCTTTTGTTTGTGTAAAGATGATGCTTAGGAAATGATATCAATTGGAATTACTTTTTAAAAGAGGGGACACGAAAACACGGTGGCACCGCTTCTGACACTTAAAAAGATGTAACGTATTGGTTTAAAAAATGAGCTTTAATAAAATGAGGCCATTTAAAAGAGCATTTGACTGCAGTACCCTTGGTTATAATTATGATTTATGCCCTTCTTTGTCGAGAAACAACAGCTCGTAGTATAATATTAAATAAGTTGTGTAACCGATATCTAAAAAAATAAGTGTTTATATGATAAATTATTATTGTAATTACTAAGAGACTGTATTTCTTTTTTTGAGAAGTAGAGTCTCGTTATTTATTCATAAATAAAAGAAATTTAATGCTTTTGCAAAAAGTACAATACTTTTTAGCAAAAGCATTTTTGATGTCTTGGGTATCGCAACAGGATACAAAATAACTCAAAGTATCATACTAACCCATTGTATTATATTGTTGCAAGCTGGTATGATAGCAGCAGGGATAGATAATTGAAGGGTACTTAAGCAGCCTGCAGTTGTTATTTCCAAATGAAGGCATGAAGAATTAGGAGCGTACTTAGATGGATAAAATCAACATTTCAGAAAACATTGTTAGGTTAAGACGGGAAAAAAGGATAACGCAGGAGCAGCTTGCAGATTTTTTGGGCATTACGAAGGCTTCTGTATCGAAGTGGGAAATGAGTTATACCATGCCGGATATTCAGCTTTTGCCACGGTTGGCAGCTTATTTTGATGTGACGATTGATGAACTGATGGGTTATGAACCTCAGCTTGAAGATAAGCAAATTCGTGCAATCTATGAAGACCTGGCCAGGGAATTTGTAGAAAAAGGCTTTAAAAGTACATTTGATAAAAGTGAGGAACTGGTAAAAGAGTATTATACCTGCTATCCCTTTTTATTGTATGTGGTTGTATTATGGCAATCTCATATTTCACTTGCTCCGGATGAAGAAAGCCGTCTTGCAGCAGGTGAAAAGATTATGTCATTATGTAATCATATTTTACAAAACTGTCAGGATATGATTCTCTGTGATGATGTGATCACAGTAAAAGAAATTACTGCTTTGATTACAGGAAAAGCAGAAGAGGTAATATCTGACCTGGAAAACGGTATAAAAAAATCTTCTTTTCAGAATAAGGGCTACTTATTGTCTTTGGCTTATATGGAGGTCGGTAATAAAGAAGAAGCAGATACTACCTTACAGGTAGAGATGTATAAAAATATTATCATGCTGGTAAGTCATGGGATGAACTTCCTGCTTTTGCATCCGAAGGATTCAGAGCTGACTTTTGAAACTATTCATCGTTTGGATATGGTGCTTGGAGGCTTTGAAATAGAAAAAGTAAATCCGAAATTTGCATCCGGATATTATCATTATGTTACTATCAGCTTATGTATGCTTTTGAAAGAATGTAAAATTAATCAGGAAAAATGTAAAAGTTTGAAGACGGAAGAAATAGAGAAGGAAGCCTATAAATATCTCAAAAAATTTATTCACAGTGAGCAGATTTCTATGAAGCAGGGTCTGGGACTGCGAGGGGATCGGTTTTTCACAAAATTGGAAGAGTGGGATTCAAAATCAGATATTGGAATTACAAACATCAAGAACAATCTGTTGTTGGAAAAGGATATAGTACAGATTCTGCACGATCCTATTATAACAGAAGTACTGGATGCGGAGCGTCTGAAAATTTATGAAGGAATGATTACGGAATATGGGAAGCCTGCAAACAGGCCGCGCCAAAGTGCTGACCTAATGTGAGCAGGTTGTATGTAATGATAAGGCAGACAGTCCGCTCGCGCCTGTATTATGTAGTATGCCGCACGTCCTATGGGACTGCTTACAAATAAATAACGCTCGAAGGCACTTTTTTCATTAGGTTTTGTGCCATAAGCGAAACGAAAGGAATGGATATAAAAAATGAATAAACAAAAAAATGATACGCACGGACGTGGAGAAAATTTGAAAGAGGTTAGGCCTGGCTGGCCAGAGATCCTAACTGCACTGGGCCTCTATCTTATCGGTATTATTATACTTGGTATTTGTATGATGTTAATCCCTGACGAGCATGCCATCTTGAGAATTAACATCGGAGGTGTAGGTAATGGTCTCGTTAGCCTAGCCGTCTTGTTTGTAGCCTGCTCTTTGCGAGTTCGCAATCTGCGCGCTTTCGGATTCCGGGCAACCGGACGGAAATGGCTGCTTGTGGGAGCTGCCCTCGGGGTTGCCGCGTTCATTGGATGTTTTGTTATAGAGGGGGTGTATTTTCACTTCATCACCGAGCTGAACAACCAAGCGGACTTCCAGACGGCGGCGAAGGGCGGAGCACTCTCACTCTTCGTTTTAATCATCACTGGCGCTATCCTCACGCCCCTTGGCGAGGAGTTTGTATTTCGGGGTGTTATTGCCAATGCGCTGAACCGATATGGAGCATGGGCCGGCGTGGTCGGCAGTGCAGCGATATTTGGTATCGTTCATGGATTCAATGTCATCCTGTTCGACGCATTTATGGTCGGTATCCTGAATGGCTTACTGTTTCGTAAGACGAATTCCGTCTGGCCAGGGGTCGTGGTACATATCGTGTATAACAGCCTCAATCTTATCTACTATTCTACACTATAGATCTCATTTCATGTCATATTACTGCAGAGACAGCTGCTCGGTCAAAGGGTTCAACCATGCTGAGCCAATAGAACAAGTTAGAGTTACGTATTATTGAAAGGATAGTATGACTCTAAGGGAGGGGATTAGGTCTGATGTTGCAACGAACTGAGAGATAAAATAGAATAAAAAGTAGCAAAAGCAGTGAGTTGAAATCAGCAACACGGATTGTTAGATTTATTCATATCAGAACCTGGAACGGGAAAAGTAAGTGATTCAGATTCAAGCTACAGCAAGAAAGGTGTCAATTTCCATATAAAGGTGAATATATTAAACTTAGCATTTTATATTAGCTGAATAATAAGTTAATGGAGGTTTATCATAATATGGATTATAACAATCAGGCTGGAATGGCTTTTTCTATGACTAATAATATAAATAACAGTATTGTTGCTTTTAGGCGTAATTCTCAAGGGGTGTTATACTGTTTAGATGTTTATATGACAGATGGTAATGGTACAGGCGTACAAATAGTAGATCCGTTGGGTTCCCAGGGGTCGGTTATCTTGTCACATGATGGCCGTTTTCTCTTTGTGGTGAATGCAGGAAACAACAGCATCAGCAGTTTTTATGTATGCCATAACGGGCTTATATTAGTTGATGTGGTACCCTCAGGGGGCATTTTTCCCAATAGTCTAGCAACTTTTGGCAATCTTCTTTATGTTACTAATGCCGGAGATAGTACAAGTCACTCAAATGTAACCGGCTTTTGTATTGAAGCAGATGGACATCTTAGAAATATTTGTGGTTCAACAACCTCACTGAGTTCAGCCATTGTCCAACCGGGGTGTATTATTTTCGATAAGTGGGGACGAAAACTTATCGTCAGCGAAAAAGCGACCAATAAACTCAGTGTTTTTCAGGTCAAAAGTAATGGTACTTTAATTGGTCCAATTGTAAATCAATCCAATGGCAATGTACCTTTTGGAACAGCTGCTCTTGAAAATGGTACTTTGCTTGTAACTGAGGCAGGTCCGAATGCCTTGTCCTCATATACGGCAGCGTCGGATGGAACTCTAAATGTTATCAGCGGCTCTGTTTTAAATTATCAAAGCGCAACTTGTTGGGTTTGTGTTGATCCAAGGGAAAATCATGCATATACTTCGAATGCAGGAAGTGGCACAATAACAAACTACTGTATTGATCATTGGGGAAGACTCACGGTTATTGAAAGTATACCTAGCATTCCCCAAGGAACAGGTGCTCCAATCGATAGCGGCATTGATAGATTCGGCCGAAATCTCTACGTTTTAGACGGCAATAAAGGCTCAATCAGCGTGTTTAAGATTGAGCATAATGGATATTTGGATTTAATGAATGTATATATAGATACAAACTTGCCGCAGATAGGTGCTCAAGGTTTGGCAATATTATAGTAAATGCTGTAGTCTTGTCACTTTATAGTAATTGTTAAGCTATGCCCAATAAAAATTATAAGTAAGGAGTGATTTTTCAAGAGCGTATCTTTACCCAAAGTGGTTAATATGATTTTATCCAAGCGATTGAATATGATAAAAAAGTATTTCCTTTTTGGGGACAATGGTATTCCAGTAATATTTTTCAGGAACAGCCTGCGTCTTTTGCCAAACTATTATTCTCTTTATTATAACGATCGATGAGAAAGGCAAGCCGGAGTAGGAAAAGCGTATTAATGTCTGTAAAATCAATCCGGCATAATTCAGTGATGCGATTTAAACGGTAGACTAGGGAGTTTCGGTGAATATATAGACTTTCTGAAGTTAATTTAATGTTACACCCCTTCTCTATATAGACATATAAGGTCTTATACAGCTGCGTGCCATTTTCATGATCATACTGATTGAGCACGGCCAGAGCAGGATGGCAGTACCGCACTAATTTATCTGGATTCTTTACTTCAGAAAACAAATCGTAAATCTGATATTCCGGATAGAGGTATACCAATTTATCCGGGTTCAGTTTATGGCCCAGCTCTAATGCTGCATGTGCTTGTTCATAGTGGCTTACAAAGCTTTCAATGCAGGAAAAAGAATGACTGATTCCCATTCGTAGCTGTTCCTTTTTTGAAAAATAATTCAACCTTTCCAATAACTCTAAACCTGTTTCAGTATCTTCTTTTAACGGAATAACCGCAACAATCCCGTTATTATGATAAGTAACATGGGTACCGGGAATCTGTGCTTTCAGATTCTTGCATATTAAATTCTTTAAGTACGGCTGTCCGGAATATCTTGAAGAACGAAGGAATAGAACCTGCATTTTGGGTGGAAAATGAAGTTCTGTCAATCTTGGCATAATATCCCTTGATGGCGCACCGATCAGCATATCATATAAGGTCTTATGATAAATGCTGTTTTTTTCAAATAAGTCCGATTTATAGTAGGAAATGGTGTAGCTGATCGCATGGCTTACTGAACTTAACATTTCAAAATGGAAAGGAAGAAGTTTGTTCTCGCCTTCAATCATCAATAAAAATCCAATCTGGGTTTGATTATGAAAAACTTTACTGCTTAACTTACGGAAAGGGGATTTCGTGCAGGTGACTTCTATGGCGGCTGTAGTCTGGGAAGCGTTACGTATGGAGTCTAATTCTTTTACTTCATTGATAAATTCATAACAGCAGTATCCCTTCTTTATATTTACTATCCAAAGAGGATCGAGGACAGGGATAGGAGTAGAATATGCAATTATTTTAAAGTTCATATCACAGAACAGCAAAGAATTACCAAGCCTTACAGCGGCAGCATTAATAACGTCTTCAATGCTATGGGTTTTATCGGCGATTGCAGTAAGTTCCTCAAAAGTTCCTTTATGAGTCGCTTCAATCAGTGTTTTTGCATCGTTGAATATGGTAAATAAAGCTTCTTCTGCTACTAAAGCGATACTGCTTCCAGCAGTGGGAAGGGGAGGTGACGCAGAAGCCGTGCGTACAAGGATGCATTGAGCCGGAATAAATTCTGCATTTTCTAATTGTTTATCATAACCAAAGTAAAGAGTATTCCGAATGGTATTATCATGCTTGTTGTCAATCAAAGTAATATCCTGTATGTCTAAATCTTCTCCTTGTGATAGGATATCAATTGAATATTCTTCTGAGATTTTTTCCACAAACTGTGTAAATGTCATAGTTTCCTCCACTTTAGAAATGAGCTGTTTTAAATATATTTTTTACTATAGTGCATTGTGAACAAATTGTCAAACTTTTATCATTCACGGTACACATTGTTAAATTTCGAATTTTAACGTATTCTTATGACATTATAAAGGCTATTGCTTAGCAGATAATCTTATATAGGAGCACAGCAGGAGTTAGGTTAATAAAACAAGAGCAGTTTTTTTAACATCCTGATTTGCATGCGTGCTAAAGCACACGGAAGGGAGTTAGGTTGAAAAACAAGAGCAGTTTTATCAACATCCTGATTTGCAGGTGTGTTAACGCACACAGATAGGGAGTGCAAGTTTGTGCTTGCGCACCACAAACTTGATATGCACAAAGAGTGTGCGCAAGAATAGAGGTTAAAATGTATAACAAATTATTTGAAAAAGGAAAAATAGGAAATATGATGACGAAGAACCGTTTAGTCATGTCTCCGATGGGATGCGGACTTGCCAACCTTGACGGAACGCCTTCTGAGGATATGATTGCTTTTTACGAAGCAAGAGCCATTGGCGGTGCAGGAATCATCATACCAGAGATTACCCGTATTAATGACACCCATGGTGCAGGGCTTATGAGACAGCTGTCAGTTACAAAGGACAGTCATATTAAACCCCTGTCTAAACTCGCGGAAGCAGTACATAAGCATGGCAGCAAGCTAGTGATACAGCTGCATCATCCGGGACGTGAAACGGTGTCTGCACTGATTGGCGGACAGCCGGTAGTTGCACCATCCCCGATTCCCTGCAAATTAGTAAATCAGGAAACACGCGCGCTTACCATAGAAGAAATACAACAATTGATTTTACAGTTTACACAAGGCGCAGTCAGGGTTAAAAAAGCAGGTGGTGACGGAGTGGAATTACACGCAGCACATGGATATCTGCTGCATCAGTTTTTGTCTCCTTATACGAATAAAAGAGAAGATGAATATGGCGGAAGTTTTGAAAATCGTCTAAGAATAATGATTGAAATAATTGATGGGATACGTAAAGAATGTGGACCGGATTTCCCAATCGGTGTTCGCTTAAGTGTTGAAGAATTTTTGGATAAGACAGGTGTAACAGAAGAGTATATTCATATACAGGATGGTATAAAGATTGCCGTTGCGCTAGAGCAGGCAGGTATTGATTTTATCGACATCAGCTGTGGATTGTACGAAACAGGTATGACCTGCATAGAACCGATTTCTTTCCCTCAGGGGTGGAGACGTGACTTACTTTTTGCAGTAAAGAGTCATGTGAAAGTACCTGTAATCGGTGTATCGGTAATTAGGGAACCAGCAGTAGCAGAGAAATTCCTGGAAGAAGAGGTAGTGGATTTTATTTCTATGGGACGCAGCTGGAATACCGATGAAGAGTGGGGGAAAAAAGTACAAGAAGGAAGAGAAGGGGAGTTACGCAAATGCATCTCTTGTCTGCGTTGCTTTGAGAGCCTGAATGATTATAACGCCGCCGGTTTACCGCCGGAATGTGCACTAAACCCCAGATATGCAAGAGAGATGAAATATGGGAATCTTGTTCGCGATACCAAAGGACATACTGCTGTTGTTGTGGGGGGCGGACCGGCTGGTATGTGTGCGGCGCAAACCCTGGCTCTTCGCGGAGTAAAAGTAACTTTGCTTGACCGCCAAAGTGAACTTGGCGGAACTGTTAATCTGGCAAAAAAACCGCCGTTAAAGGAACGTATGAGGTGGATTGCTGAGTATTATGGCGGTGAATTTCAGAGATTAGGTGTTGATGTAAAATTAAATACGGAAGCAACCCCAGCTATGATTCTTGAATATAAGCCGGATGCCGTCATACTTGCCACCGGTTCTACATCAATTATTCCCGGTAAAATCCCCGGAATTATGGGTGAAAATGTATTCACAGTAGAATCAGTGCTGTCAGGAAAAGCAGCGTTAAAAGGGAAAAAAGTAGCTGTGGTCGGTGCGGGACTTACCGGACTTGAGACGGCAGAGTATCTTTGTGAAGAGGAAAATCAGGTTACCATTATAGATATGCTGGATAAGCCTGCTCCAAATGCAAATCATACCAATGTAGCAGATGTCTGCGGACGGCTTACTAAATCAGGTGCAGAATATTTACTGAAACATTCTTTAAAAGAGATAAAACCCCATCAGATTGTACTGGAGAGACTGGAAGATCATGCAGAAGTAGAGGTATCTGCCGATGCAGTCGTACTTTCCCTTGGATTCAGACCGGAGCAATCGTTAGTTGCCGAATTAGAAGCAAAAGGTGTTGAGGTAAAGGTAATTGGAAGTGCTATAAAAGACGGAACCATTGCACCAGCAGTCCGTACAGGCTATGAGGTTGGCAGAAAATTATTTGAGGAAGAACAAAAAGTACCAAGTTTTCGAGTTTCCAAAGAGGAAATAGCATACTTCGGAAAGGTATCCCTCATGGATAACCAGGAAGGACTCTACATCAGCTACCTTACTGACCCGGCAGCAATAGCCCGGATACTTCCTCCGCCGCTCAAACCATTTTCTATGCCGGTAGTCACCTTATCCATCTGTCATGTGAATAATCCCACCTTTGCAGATGACTATTATGAAGCTATTTTAGGGGTTTATGCAACCTACGGCAAAACACTGGGTTTATATACAATGGGGCTGGTTCTGGGCGGACCGGGAGCAGAAATGGCAGTACAGTGTGGTCGTGATAATGGAAGTATTCCAAAGAAATTGGGCGGAGAATTTGTCATTCGAAGAAATGGAGACACGGTAACAGCGGGAGTAACAAGAAGAGGGACTCAGCTTGTAGATGTAACCATGAAATTAGGTGAATATAATAGTCCGCTGACTGCCGCACTCTATCAATTCCCGGCGGCGGGCAGGCAGACCTTTGGAGGAGGGTTCTATTTCCATTTTGACCGGATGCCGGATGAAGACGGTGTTTCTCATTTCATGAACGGAGCCTTGCTGATGAATCAATGCGAATATAATTATCAATCCTGGGAGCCTGGAACTGTTTCTCTCAATTTAAAATCAAGTATTGATGACCCGTGGGCAGAACTTCCTGTTAATACCATAATAGGCGGTGCGTATTCAAAAAACAGTCTGCTCGTCCATAAGCTGAATTTAGTAGAAAAATTAGAAGCCGATGAAATAATGCCCTATTTGTTAACCGGACGCTATGATCGTACGGCATTTATGGAAACAGGGCGGATATAAATTGATTTGTTACATACTATGTAATTTCTATATAGAAAAAAAGAAAGGATGTCATATATATGGAGAATTATTTTGATTTAACCGGAAAAGTAGCGGTAGTAACAGGAGCAAGTTCAGGGCTTGGCGCAGATGCGGCATTAGCTTACGCAAAAGCAGGAGCAGATGTTGCATTACTGGCAAGGCGTATTGAAAAGTTAAACGAAGTAAAAGGAGAAATTGAGAAATTAGGCAGAAAGGTAATCGCAGTTGGATGTGATGTTACAAAGGAGGAAAGTGTTAAAACAGCAATAGAAACCGTGCTTGATACCTTTGGCCACATTGACATATTGTTAAATAATGCAGGAATTGCTGTTCGTGGCGGTGTAGACAGCATGTCTGTGGAGGAGTGGGATAAAACCTTTGATACGAATGTGAAGGGAATCTTTTTAGTAAGTAAATATGTACTTCCACAGATGAAGGAAAGTGGTTACGGAAAAATTATTAATATCGCATCCGTAAATGCAGTTGTTGCAGATAAGTTTGATGTATTTATCAGACATTCCTATAATTCATCCAAAGCAGCAGTGGTTGGCTTAACAAGAGGTATGGCAGCTTCCTATGCAAAATATGGTATCACTGTAAATGCCATTGGACCGGCTCTTTTTGAAAGTGAAATGACGAGTGAAACTTTATTTAAGTCAGAAGCTTTTCTGAACCAATATAATACAGCGAACCCGGCAGGACGTCCAGGAAGAAGAGGGGAATTAAATGGTACAATTCTCTACCTTTCCAGCGATAGTTCCAGTTATGTTCAGGGACAGTTTATCATCGTGGATGGTGGAGGAGCCCTTGTATAAATTTAAGCCCTTTCATTGAAAGTAATATTACATCGGGCTGTTAATCTTTCAACGTTCTTATCTTTAAAACACGTTCGACGTTTTGGTTACAGACAAAACGGGACGTGTTTTTTTGCTTGTATGCCTCTTTCTATCGTTTACGGTTTCCCTAGGCGAACATCCTGTGATTTTTTTTAACTGCTTATTAAAATTAGATAGGTTGTCAAAGCCACAGTTGCAGGAGATAGTCGATATGTCATCTGTTGTTTCTGTCAGCGCTGTGCATGCGGCTTTGATCCTGAGATGGGTCAGAAATTCAATAGCACTGCAACCCGGGCTTTCTTAAGGAGTTCATGAAGTGGCTTGAACTAATGGCGCATTTAGCGGCAAGTTCGTTGATCGTGATGGAATCCATATAGCGATAGGTCATATACTCTAGAGCCGGACGGATCAGGGAAGAATAACTGATATCATTGCCCTGTAAGGAAGACAGATTATCTTTTTTTCAAAATACCAGTAAAGCTGAAACTCGTTATGCCAGTGCATAGGCACGTTGGAAAAGAATCCGGTATATGGCATTCGTAGATACTGTAAGGTAAATTTCATACAGAAAATCCGAAGGTATCAGGACAGCAAATCCTGGCGCCTTGTTTCATATATTTAGTTTGAACTAGAAATTTGAAGAGTTATATTAGAAAAGAAAAGTTGAAAGTTGATGCATAGGGTAAGCACAAAATTCGAAAGTTGATGGATTAGCACGACATTCGAAAGCCAGCTTAGTGGGACTTATTTATAAATTTCTACTCATGAATCAGCAATACAAAATAATCCATAGTGGATTATGAAGGAGTTTATTTTGATCGATTTCTAAGTTTTATTAGAGTCATAAACATATTATAAATTTCAATAACTTATGGAATATTATAAGGTACCTTAAAAATTTTCTTGACAATACATGACTGCTGATTTAATATATAGAATGTAAGGTACCTTAATAATAAAAGGAGGTCATATCATGGAAACTAATATATCTGAAAAACTATTGCAACAGATTCGGAATTGCACAAATCTGGTTCACAGACTGATTCATCGCGAACATCAATTTATCAATCCAGGAATCACGGGAAGCGGTATCGGACGCGGACAAGGTCTTGTACTTCGTACGCTTGCAGAAAATAACGGCATGACCCAGACAGAGATTGCCGAGAAGCTGGATATCCGTCCTTCTTCCCTTGGAGAGCTTGTGGTGAAGCTTGAGGAAAACGGTTTTGTGGAGCGCCGCCAAAATGAAAAAGACAAACGGGTCATCAATGTTTATCTCACGGAGAAGGGGCGAGGGATTGACAAAGAGTTTATAAATCTAAGGCAGCAGTCAGCCGAATCATGGTGCGCGGGGTTGTCTGAAAATGAGAAAGTACTTCTTTCCGAGCTGCTGGGTAAGCTGATCTCTTCTATGGATGAGTCACTGTCAAAGAATGCGCCTGAATTTTCGGGACGAGAAGTACCCTTCGGCCTTGGACCTTCGGAAATGGACCGCGATGACCTTTTACTTCATGGCCCGCATTCCCAAAATGATCATTTTGACAGACGGCGTGGCGGATATCGAGAGGATTGGCGGAACGGATTCTAAGTTTATTATTTTAGTGTGTATCGTAATCAAGTGTAGTGGTCCTCAAAGAATTTTGATCTCAGACTTTCATTAATGAATTTTATCTCAGACCTTCTGTTGACAATAGATGGGACAGAAGCTATAATTAGATAGAATTCTAATTAATTTTACTTTCCATTTCACGGATATATACAAAGAGGCTGGTGATTTGTATGGATACACGCACTAATAACAAAAATTTTGAATTTTATTTAAGATCAATAGTACATGCCATGAAGCAAATGCTGGACACTAAGCTGCTCCCTTATGACATCACGAATCAGCAGGCACGTTTGCTGGGCGATTTAGATAACCAACTTAAGAGAGGCGAAGAAATTGTTCAAAAAGATTTGGAGCGTACGATGAAATTGCGGGGCTCTTCAATTACCAGCCTGTTGCAGGGACTGGAACGTAAAGGATTTATTTCACGCAGCACAGGAAACGAGGATGGACGGACAAAACTGGTAGATATCACTGAAAAAGGCAGAGCTGTGATCGAAGAGGTTGAAAGCTCTTTTCAGGAATTAGAGCAATTGCTTGTGGAAGGAATGTCAGAGGAAGAAAAAGCAACTTTTCTGCACCTGCTTAGGATTTCTTTTAATAACTTAAAAATTGAGTAATCATTGTTAACTATAAGTCTGACAGTATTACTTGTTATATTAGATAGAATTCTAATTATTAGAATTCTAATTATAGGAGGATTATAGCATGAGTAATTCAAATTTAATAAAAAAACAAGCCGATCCATCTCGGCTGACACTTCGGCTGCGATTAATATTGGCTGTCGTAATTATCGCAGATATTCTCGATCTGATGGACTCAAACATCACCAATATTGCGTCACCTTCTATTGTTCAAAACATTGGTGGAGGCGAGTCTCTGATCAAATGGCTTGGAGCAAGCTATGCTTTAGCGATGGGTGTGCTGCTTGTCATCGGCGGACGTCTGGGTGACCGTTATGGTAAACGGCGAATGTTCCTGATCGGCATAACAGGTTTTACGTTGGCTTCCGCGTTTTGCGGTTTATCTGTCAATCCGTCAATGATTATAGCTGGAAGGTTGATACAGGGGGGCTTTGGTGCTCTACTGATACCGCAAGGCATGAGCATCTTAATGGCCACATTTTCTCGTGAACAGTTTCCCCGTGCGGTTAGCGCATTTGGACCGGTTATGAGTCTTTCCTCTGTTGTTGGCCCTATTTTAGCCGGATTTATTATTCAGGCTAATATCGGCGGGCTTGACTGGCGTCCTATGTTCCTTATCAACATCGTTCTTGGTCTGGCGGGTTTTATTGCTGCGGTTAAGTTATTGCCTCACGATATGCCTAACTCCAATGAAAAGCTGGATGGTATCGGTACTGCTCTATTGGGAGTGTCTATGCTTGGCCTGATTTTTGGCTTGAATGAAGGATCAACGGGCGGCTGGACGATTTTACCAATTGCCAGTCTCATAGTAGGTGCTGTGATGCTTGTAGCCTTTGCGCTTCGTCAGCGGTACGCTGACAATCCGCTTATTAAACCAACTCTCTTTAAGAATAAAGGATTTACATCCGGACTACTAGTGGGTCTCGGGTTCTTCGCGGCAGTAAATGGTTTGGCTTATGTCATTTCCTTGTATTTTCAACTGGTTCTTCATCTCACTCCGTATGAAGCGGCTCTGGGGCTCTGCCCAATGGCAATCGGCATCGTAATCTCCTCAATGGTCTGCCGGCCGCTTCTAACTAAGCTTGGACGTACACTTATCATCATTGGGCTTTCTGCTACACTTATTGGTGCTCTCGGTCTCTGGCTCACTATCTTAATCAAAGGCATGGCAGCTACCGCATTGCTGACAGCTCCTGCTATATTAGTTATCGGCGCAGGTATGGGCGCTTGTTTCAGCAGCATTTATGAGGTGGCTCTCGGGGATATTGAGCATGACGAGGCAGGCAGCGCAAGCGGTTCTTTAAGCGCTGTGCAGCAATTAGCAGCTGCAATTGGTTCTGCCATCGTAACGACAATTTTCTTTAACCTTCAGAAAACGGTGGGAGATGTAGGAGCTATGAAGTCCAGTATTCTGATAGTAGTAGCAATTGTCCTCATCTGCCTCGGGCCAGTTTGGCTTATGCCACGAACGGCGCCTTCAGAAGACTTGAATTAAGGAGCTCGTCCTGCTTTGTGGCTGAAATTATTATTTGAATGGCTATTGACTCTAGCATAATGGTATACTTTATATTATAGACGAGCTCAAAGTACACATATATGTGAGGATATAAATATGCTGAAGATTGGAGATTTTTCAAAGCTATCACGGATTAGCATTCGTATGCTTTGATACCTATTTTATCTGAGACAGCTTCCGCTACTGATTGCTGTATTGCCTCATATGGACTGATACCTGGCGGCTTTCATAATATAGATTGACATTAATTAACAAAGGATCTATACTAAATATTGAAAATTTTAGAAATAACAAGAGGTACTGATATGGGATTTCCTTTCATGATATATTTACTGTGTTTATAGCATTAATAAGCTTATACCAATTGTATATTCACTATATTTGTATAAAGCAAAAAGAAGATCATATTAGACGGAAGGAGTAGATATATGCTAACATCTAAAATGAAATTTAAATTAGCATTAACACTTGCAATTGCAATACTTTTAAGTGTCGGCGTTAGCAGTAATCATATGAAGGTTATTGCAAAAAGTAAATCTAGTAATACTACTGCTGAATCAAATAATAAGGCAGCCCTAGAGAAACGTACTTCCAATTATATTTCTCAATTTATTAAGGGCAATTTTGATGACTTTTATAAAGATTCTACCGGACAATTACAGAAGAAAATTACGAAAAGTACACTGAAACAAGGTTGGGAACAGATAATAGCAATAACCGGTAAACCCGGTGAGTCTAATAGCCGCACTTATATTCAGCAGAATGGTCTGAGTTCAGTGTCAGAAACAATTGAAGGTACCTTATACAACATTATTGTAACTATTAGTTATAACTCTGGGGGCAAACCTGTTGGTATCTGGACTAATTTTGTTCCGAAAGCCCCCCCAAAGCCAAAAAGTACAGACAGATGGGAAGAATTTTCGATAACTGTCGGAGAAAAGAAATTACATGGTATGCTTACCCTGCCAAAAGGTGTGCAGAAGCCTCCGGTAGTCATAATGATACAGGGTTCTGGAGCTTCAGACATGAATGAGTCTGTCGGCGCTACCCCAAATCGTCCATTTGAAGATATCGCTCATGGTCTTGCAGAACAAGGAGTAGCAACATTGCGATATAATAAGTGTACCTATCAAAATCCTGCTGGCGGTGGAGACACAATTGAATATGAAGTACTGGATGATGCAGCGGCCGCTGTTAAAATGCTTGGCAATGATAAGCGGGTAGATGCAGACCGAATCTATTTGCTCGGTCACAGTCTCGGTGGAATGATGGCACCTAAAATAGCTGCCGACAATTCTCAAATAAAAGGATTTATCTCAATGGCTGGTTCCTTACGTTCACTTCAAGACATAATTCTTGACCAGAACAAAGCAGCTCTCGAGGCAGAAACTTCACTTACCGAACAGCAAAAAAATGATCTACTAGCGCAAATTGAAGCTGAGATTGTAAAAACTAAGACTTTAGATGATGGCGGTACTAATTATATTATGGGTATACCCACTAGTTACTGGAAAAGTTTAAATGCTATTGATAGCATTAACATTGTGAAGAAGCTAAATATTCCTATGCTTATTCTACAAGGCACTGTTGATTTCCAAGTCTATCCGGACAAAGACTATAAACTTTGGCAGACGACATTAGAGGGTCAAAATAATGTTACCTACCACCTCTACAATGATCTTAGCCATATGTTTATGCCAAACCAAATTTCTAGAAATGGTATTCCGGATATTTCGGTTTATAATGCTCCAAACCATGTAGAATTACAGGTGATTATGGATATTGCTGCATGGATTAAAGGACAATAAAAACAAAATAACAGAAGCTCTTTCCGGTGAGGAAACAGCAGACGGCTATCGCTTGAAAGTATCTTTTGAGAAATTGCAACAGACAATGAATCATCCAAATGAATGGTTATAATGTATTCCTTAGTATCAAAATCAAGAGAGAAATCCAAATGTATTAAGATAAAAAATCTTAATACATTTGGATTTTATTTTGTAGAAAAAGATATTGACAAAAGAATCTAACGAGTGTTAGTATTAAATCTAACGAACGTTAAATATAAATGGAGTGTAACTTGAATGAGGAACAAAACAGATAAAGGACTTAGAGAGAGAATACTTAAAGAATCAGTAAGGTTATTTTCAGAAAAAGGCTATCATGGTACATCCATGAGAGATATTGCTTCTGGCTCAGAGTGTAGCTTGCCAATGTTGTATTATTACTACAAGAACAAAGTGGATTTATTCTACGAAGTAGCATACAATGAATTTGTTTTGCTTATAGAAAGGTTGAATGCACAAGTTATAATTGGAGCAACGGTACAAGAGACTTATTTTAATGCAATAAAGCAAAGAAAAGAACTCTTAAGCTATGACAAAGCTGTATATAAGCTCTCACTAAAAGTTTGGCTGGGTTTTGACGGAGAATCAAAGGTTAGAAAAGACTTGATTGAATGGGAAAATGGTCGTATGGAGAGAACTAAAAAAATATTAGAGAGATATATAGAAAATAAAAAAATACTGCATGATTTTTCAAACTTATTTGTGAGGGTAATGGAGAATGTGATAGAAAAAATTATTCTTTTGGATGAGGAGATTCCTGATGAAGATATAAAAAATGAAATTGAATTATTAATGAAACTATCAAGTTTATAAATGGAGGATCGGATTATGGATAATGAAAAGAAAATTAAATTGCTGCAGATGATATATGCAGGGGCATTGGCAGATTCTGTATTAAGGCTGGATACGGAAGGAATTCTTTTAAAGGTAACTGCTGAGAAAAAACAGGAGCAGCTGGCAGGCGGTAAATTGCGTGCAGCCCAGCTTGGAATTCAAAGGCCTATACAAGTATTCGAAATACTTCCAGAAATTTTTGGCTGCGCTAATTGGAACACAGAACAAAATAATGAAGGTTTTAATGCTACAGCAACAAACTGTATGCTATGTGGTTTGTCAAAAAAGCTGGGAGCCGGGAGTCCGTGCAATATTTATTGCCTTGATGCAATGGAAGGATTGATAAAGGGACTAGATGAAAATGCTGGATACAATGTAATCTCAACTCTTTGGAGTCAGAATGAATGCAAAGTAGTGGTCAAGACTGTAAGGTAAAAATGAGAGAATATATATTGGAGGGAAAGATTTTAGTGCAGCAGCTTCTATTTAATGGTAGAAATGTAAAAAAATTTAGAATATTAAAAAGAATAATAAGGTATGGTTTGATTTTAATTATTATTTTTATAACATTAGTTTTGTTTTATCTGGCTTTTGAATTCATTAATCAAAAAGCTTGGGTTAAAGATCAGCAGGTTACTGTAAAAGAATTAATGCCGCAACAAAAAGAAGATGATTTTCGTTATTTAACACAAATAGTACAAGAATATTATCCTTTTGAAGAAGCTAATAAGAAGGTAAAAGGCCTTCAAGATTTAGGTGAAATGAATGATATATATATTAATAAGGCTAAAGAAACTAAAAATAACAGAGAGTTTCTTGAGTTATTTAATGAATACTTGCAACGCATTCATCAGACTGGACATGCGTATATCATTAATCCGAATGAAGCAAAAGCAATGAACACCTTTAGCAACAGAACTTTATTTGGAATAAAAAAAGATAGTTTTAATAAAACAGATTATTGGTTTAACTTATGGAACAGTATTTCTGTCAGTGTTTATGCTGACATTGATGTTTTATATGAAAAGGGAGGTTACTATGTAGCCAAAGATTTTTCGGCAGGGGATAGATATATTCCTAGAGGCAGTAAAATTCTTAGAATTAATGGCATGAGTACAGATGAATATGTTAAATTACTTCAAAATAAACATTGGCTTCGTTATGATCATGAAAATAATAAAGTTTTTATAAGTGATCCTTTTATTGTTGATTCAGGTGACAAAAAGAATTTTTGGAATGTAGAATTTGAACTTATTAATGGTAAAATAAGCTGTGAAAAAATAACAAAGAGATTCGGCAGGAAGAAAGATCTAAGATTTAATAATAATTCATATAATCATACTTTTTGCTACGAACTTAATAATGAAGTTTGTTATATAAGGGTATGGCAATTTTTGAGCGATTATAGTTCAGATAATGAAATGATACAAACCTTTATGAAAAGTTCTAATGGAAAGTATAAAAAGCTAATCATAGATATTAGGGGAAATGATGGCGGAGATCCTAAGTATTGGATGAAGGTTTTAATTGAGCCGCTTGTAAAAAGGACTACATATTATGAATGTTATGCTGGAGTAACAAAGGAATTCTTAAGCAAAAAAGGAATTTTATTTGAGATCTATAGATTGGCTCAAGGCGGATTGTTTAATAAAGAAAACTATAATTTTTATGATGCTGAAAAAAGTGATTATTATAACACTTATGGTAAAGATTTGCAATTCTATAAAGTAACTAAAAAGTTTGAACCAACAAATAGTTTTCCTTTTGAAGGAGAAGTCTATTTGCTGGTTGATCAGGATTGTTTTTCTGCTGCTGAGGACTTTGCTAGTACAGTAAAGGGAATGAAATTGGCAACTTTAGTAGGAACAAATACTCAAGGCGGGACTGCTACTTTATTGCCGCCATATACTTTCTGTTTGCCGGAAAGCGGTGTGATGTTTGCGATGGAGACAGAGATTACTTATACTTCTGATGGGAAAATAGATGAAATATATGGAACAGCTCCAGATATAGAATTAGAAGAATCTACTTATCCTACCACATATCCTTTATCCGCTGATAAAGAGGAAATATTAAAAGACACTTGGATACAGCAGGTTTTAAATTATTAAAGATACATGATAAGGGATACCAAAGATTCAGGATGGATATACAAAGTATTTACTCCTTAAGTGGAGTTATAATATTTCATCACGTTAGTTGGAGGTAATTTTATAGCAGTGTATTCAGGTGAAAAATTACTATTTTCATTATTCAACTAAATAAAAACATTTTGTGAGACCGTTCATTTTCAATTTAATTGAAATGAACGGTCTCGTTTTGTTATAAAATATATATCTATTAGAATGTCAATAGCAGGCGAATATCTCGCCTTTAAAAAAAATATTGCAAAGGTATACAACTAGAAGTATAATATTGAATATAAGTTCAATGAATTTAAATTTAATTAATAGAGAGGTAATAAAATGGGTTTACGAAAAGAGCAGAAAGAGAATAGAAGAAATGAAATTCTTGCAACAGGACTTGATCTGTTTATCCGCAGAGGTTATACCTCAACAAAAATAAATGATATCGCTAATCAAGTGGGAATGAGTACCGGTCTTCTGTTTCATTATTTTGAATCAAAGGAGAAATTGTATGAGGAGCTCATACGAAATGGTATATCGGGTCCGGTTAGTTTTATGCCTGATTCCGGCATGGAGCCCATAGCTTATTTTGAGACTACAACAAAATTGATTTTCGATAATATAAAAAGCAGACCGATTTTAGCAGAATATTTTGTACTTATGAACCAGGCAGTTCACAACGAGGCTGCGCCAGAGAGCGTGAAAAATATGCTTAAGAATTATGACATCTATACGCCTACCTCACAGCTCATAAAGAAAGGTCAGGAAAACGGGGTGATTCGGCAAGGCAACCCATATGCTCTTGCTATAACATATTGGTGTGCGATTCAGGGTGTAGCTGAACAGATGGCTGTGAATCCTGATTATCCTTGTCCCGAGAGCGAATGGATTGTAGATATTTTAAGGAGTAAATTATAATTGATCCGGTATTAAAGGTCTCTCCGCGTGTGTTTTATGAATATATATACGCTGGTATTCATTCAAAACCCGAAATTGACCTTTAGGTACTCGAATTCTAATTAAATCAATAATCGTAGTGCAGGTACATCCGGACTGTCATGAGACATTTACGTTCATGAGTCTTGAAGCAACTGTATTCAATTTTAATTATCAGAAATAGAATTAAAAATATTTCATACAGAATTTAGAAATACATAAGATAATATTTATTTCTCCAAATATAATGAACAAGATTAGTAGCGTGTAATAGGAGGGTTTTTGATGTTAATAGATATTCACGCCCATGCGGCAGGTGATTACAGCGAAGTTGACTCCATACAAAGTATGGCCTCAAAATATGATTTAGAGAAAATAGTTTTATGTACAAGCCCCAAGAACATCCAAAGCCTTAAGGAGCCGCCGACTATGCCTTTTAAACAGAAGACCGACAGCATTTATATGATGAATCGGATGAATCGGATGGCTTATAACCACTTTTTTAAAGAGAACGGCGACGGGAATCAATTTGTTTTCGGATTAAAAAACCAGCTCCCCGAGCTAATTATACCGTTTCTCTGGGTAAACCCACTAGATGCAGGGCACATGGATAATCTGGAAAATAGTATCCTTAAATATCAGCCCAAGGGAATAAAATTACATCAGGCATGGAATCCATTTAAGATTGACGGTGTAGAATTTAAAAATCTGGTTGATATTGCCTCTTCGAATAAATTGCCGATTTATATTCATTTATATTCCAAAAGGGAAGTCCTGAAGCTTCTGTGTTTTATTAAGGAAAATCAAAATACCGTGTTTATTATCGCACATTTGACTGGTGCAGACCTTTTCAGTGAGAGTGGTGTAAATCTAAAAAATATCTACTTTGATACTTCAAGCTCCAAGAGGATTCAGGGAAGTGATATTAAGAGAGCAATTGACGCTTTCGGGTATGAACATATCGTTTTTGGTTCGGATACGCCTTTTACAAGCATTGACGAGCAGATCAACAGGATTGAACAGTTGAATCTGCCTGATAATGTTAAGGAGCATATTTATAGTATAAATGCAAGAAACATTTTAGCTTTAGATTAATAGAAATTTAAAATGTAATATTTACATTTAGTACAGACTGCTTATTTTCAGGTGTTGCCAAAGGAGACATTGCTTTTATGAAGATAAAACCTTCTTTCGCACAGCTGGGTATATCTTCATAGAGAATTTATTCCTCATTCCTATATTTAGATAGGAGTATCTTGACAGAAATCGTATTGTTTTTTATGATAATACTAGCGAAAAAGAAACCTGGTTTCGTCACAGTTAGGGAGGCCTTTATGCAAGTTCAGAAAAATTACGAAAATAAAGCAATTACTATATATGATATTGCAAAGGAAGCAGGAGTGTCGGCATCAACCGTATCCAGAGTGTTAACCAATAATGCTAATGTTCGGATTGATAAAAGGGAAAGGGTTCAAAATCTGATTAATAAATATAATTTTAGGCCAAATGCATTTGCGAGAGGATTGGCTGATACAAAGAGCAAGGTCATTGGTATTCTGGCTGCTGATATACGCAACCCTTACTACTCTGAACTTGTTGTTTCTTGTGAACAGGCTGCAAGAGCAGCTGGGTATACAGTGCTTGTTTCTAATTTTCTGGGAGAGACAGAGCAGGAAGAAAGGCAGTTAGAAAAGTTACTGGAACAAAGGGTGGATGCCATTATCCAACTGGGAGGCAGAGTGGATGATCTAGTGTCCAATATAGAATATGTGGAACTGGTTAATCAGGCTATGGCGACTACACCAGTCATTGTTACAGGAAAATTGGATGGGACCAAATGCAGAATGGTACGTATTGACAGTATGAAAGCACTGGATCTTTTGATGGAGCACCTGCTTTCATTAGGTCATCAAAAAATTGCTATGGTTGGCGGAGTTTTGAAAGTGCTTTCAACCTACGAGAAGTTCTTAAGATATAAGCAGATTTTAAAGGAACATGGGATTGACTATGACCCTGATCTGGTCCCAGAAGGTGGCTCCTACGATGTGAAGAATGGGTATGAACTGATGAATCGGGTGTTTGATAAGGGGAATATTCCGACTGCGGTAATTGCAGTAAATGATTTTACTGCGGCAGGAGTCATGCGGAGTATTGTAGAGCATGGATATCGCATACCACAGGATATTTCCTTGGTCAGTTATGACAACACTTATATAACGGAGCTGTTGATTCCCAAGCTGACCAGTGTTGATTATAATTATGAAGAGTTTGGCAGAAAATTGATTGAAACAGCCATTTCTGCCGTAGAAAGAGGAGAAGGCGAGTTGCTGCAGACTGTGACACCAGTTTTGGTATGCAGGGAGAGTAGTGGAAAGGCATCAGAAGTTATTTGAGCTGATACTATGAATGTTTTGATACCGGATTCATAAAATTATCATAATAGAAGAAGCAGGATAATGTTTACAGCCTGCTTCTTCTTTTATTTGTGTTAATTATGTACAAAAAAATGATCGAATAATCGTTAATAAAAACAAATTCGTGATAAATGGAAGAATATGGTTGCGATGTTTAGTATATAGTGCTACAATTTATTAATGAAACCGATTTCAAATTAATATAATATACAATTGAGAGTGAGGTTGAAATATGAAAAGATCAAAAAGTAAAATGACCTTTATTCAAAAGGTGGTAAAGTACAGAGTACTTCTTCTAATGTGTCTGCCCGCAATACTTTTCTTTTTTGCATTAAGTTACATGCCGCTCCCTGGTATTTATGTCGCATTCGTTAAGTACAATTATGGAAGCGGAATTTTTGGCAGTAAATTCGTTGGTCTTAAGAATTTTGAGTTTTTATATACTTCAGGCAAATTGTTTACACTGACCCGAAATACTATTCTATATAATCTGGCATTTATTGTAATGGGTAATCTACTGGCAGTATCTGTTGCTATCCTGCTCAATGAACTAAGAAGCAAAATGTTTAAAAAAGTATCTCAGACCATGATGTTTTTGCCTTATTTCATTTCACAGGTTCTGGTTGGTATTCTTATGTACAACATACTCAACTATGATTCCGGATTCGTAAATAGTGTTTTGACAAGTCTTGGTATGGAAAAGTGGGAACCATATTCAAAAGCTGGTGTTTGGCCGGTGTTGTTGGTATTCATTTATTTATGGCAGCAGACAGGTTATAACTCAGTTGTATATTTTGCGGCAATCATGGGAATTGATGCAGAGACAATTGAGGCATCCAGAGTGGATGGGGCGAATGCTTTCCAGAGAATTGGTTACATTATCTTACCATCTCTGAAACAGACGATTGTTATTTTGTTGTTATTTGCACTTGGCGGTATTGTAAAAGGTAATTTTGGTCTGTTCTACAATATTATCGGTACAAATTCACTGTTGTATAGTACAACAGATATCATTGAAACCTTTGTATACCGTGCAACAATGTCAGATTTTAATTTCTCAACAGCTTCAGCAGTCGGTCTGTATCAGTCCATCATCGGATTTGTGATTGTAATGACTGTGAACTTTATTGTAAAGAAGATAGAACCTGATTATTCCTTATTTTAATACAATGGAGGTTAACCATGGCTAAGACAAAAAAAGATTATATGGAACAAAGCGTTAAAGTAAAACTTGGTAATTCTGATAAAATTATCAGAAGTTTCGGATATACAGTGTTGTCTTTGTATGCATTGGCATGTATCTTTCCTTTCCTATTGATTGTTGGTACATCCTTCACCAGTGAAACTGTTATCAGAGCGGAAGGCGTTAAGCTAATCCCTAAGGATTTTACTTTTCAGGCCTATCAAATGGTAATAAAGGGCGGCGGTATTTGGAAAGCGTACATATTGACCATTCTTCTAACAATGATTGGAACTTTAGTTGGTTTGGGTATCATTTCCATGACAGGATATGCTTTACAGAGAAAAGATTTCCCGTTTCGAAATGTTATTTCTTTTTATATTTATTTTACAACCCTTTTTTCAGCAGGTCTTGCACCTTATTATCTGCTGATGACACAGACTTACCATTTAAAAGATAATTATCTGGCAGTTTTATTGCCACTGTTGATGTCGCCATGGCTGATTATTCTAATGAAGAATTTTGTTAGGGCTATTCCTCATGAGATTACAGAATCAGGAAAAATTGATGGAGCTGGTGACCTGAGGATTTTTAGTTCGCTAATTCTGCCAATGTTAAAACCGGCGCTTGCAACAATTGGCCTATTCCTGGCTATGGGTTACTGGAATGAGTGGTATCAGTCCTCTCTGTTCTTAAGTTCAAAGGTGGATGTGAAACCACTGCAGTATACATTATATGAAGTTGTTAACAAGATGGATGCATTGAAGAATTCTGTTGCCGGACAGTATATCACTATGGGTGATATCCCAACGGAAAGTGTCAAGATGGCGAATGCCATATTGGCAACAGGACCGATTATTTTCCTTTATCCGTTCATACAGAAGTATTTCATCAGCGGGATTACAGTTGGTGCAGTAAAAGGTTAGTGATACTTTTATATCGATTGTTACTCCAAGTAGTGTGGAGTTAATAATAAGTACATAAAAAATAATGGAGGTAGTGTATGAAAAAGAAATTTCTGGCGGCTTTATTAGTAATTGCTATGGTAGCAAGCCTGGTAGCATGCAGTTCTAATCAGACACCCAAAGAAGAAAAAGGATCAGTGCCTGTAGGGGGAGATGCATCAACAGATGGAACAAGCGCTTCTGCTGCAGTTGATACTTCAGAACATGTGGTAATTACCTACATGACGACAGGTGACAAACCATCTATTACAGCAACAGATGAGATGATGGCTGAACTGAACAAGATTCTGACGGAAAAAGTAAATGCAGAATTACAGATTTATTACATTGGATGGACCGATTATCTTTCTAACTATAATCTGACACTGGCACAGATGGATGGTACTGTTGATCTTGTAGGTACTGCGTCTGACTGGTTGGATGCATGGCCTAATGCTAAAAATGGAGCATTTATGAAACTTTCTGATGATATGCTTAAAACCTATGCTCCAAAGACCTGGGAGAGTGTAAGCCCTGATCATTGGGAACTCTGCAAATATAACGGAGACATATATCTGATGCCGGAAGACAACTATGCACAGTGGACGAACCATGGCTTTATTTATCGCCTTGATTGGGCAAAAGAAGCCGGACTAGGAAATGGCATTCATACGTGGGAAGATATGACAGCTTATTTCAAATATGTGAAAGAAACTTATCCGGATATTATACCATGGGATTCCGATGGTACCCATCACGCTCAGTTGGCAAGTGGATGGATTGCATCACATTCGGGTTATGTTGCAATTGAAGGTATCGCCTCCGGCGGATTATGGGGTGGAACAAGGGATGATTTATACACGATTACAACTCCAAATTATACGGATACTCAGATGATGGTTGATTTTGCTAATATGATGAAGGAATGGGATACGATTGGTGTATGGAAAACGGATGTATTAAACAATACAGCATCTTCTAATCGAGATGATTACAGAATTGGACGTGTAGCCGCAGAGCAGCATCACACCCAAACCTGGACGGACCTGGTAAGCCATACCAATAATAATACCATCTATAAAGATGATCCGGATGCAGAATCAGGTTTCTTCTACTTTGGGGAGGAGTCAAAAAATGTTACCGCACTTTCAATTACACATGGAGCGATGGCAATTTCCGCAGCCAGTAAAAATCCTGAAAGAGCACTGATGGTTTATGATCTTTTGAGAAATGATCCGGAATGTTATAAACTATTCAACTACGGTGTTGAAGGAAGACAGTGGGAATTAACAGGAGAAGGTCTTCGTCAGCAGCCGGCTTCTTATAATAAGGATGTAGATGAAATTGTAACAAACTTCTGGTGGGGACGTAATGATGATCTGGAAATCAAAGATGCTTCCCGTAACTGGGATGCAATTGATGCTCTGTATGCAGAATATGACAAGATTAAGATTGACTATCCTTATGGACAGTTTGTTCCCGATGTTGATAACATTCAGGCACAGATTAACAACATCAATGAAATTCATACAAATTATATGAAACAGATTTCATTTGGTAAGTTCCAGGGTACTGCGGAGGATATAGTAGCTGAGTATCAGGCAGCTTTAAAGGCTGCCGGTATTGAGGAAGTTACTGCCGAACTGCAGAGACAGTTTGATGAACTATATAAATAACCAATAAGATTGTTCTGTGTTTTAAAGTGTTGGTATTCTAATTATTAGGGCGTGTCCAGCGAAGCTGGACCACACAGTCGGTGCAAGTCTGGCAGTAGTAATCACAGTGCGCTGTGTAATCAAACTTGGTGTAGTCATATAGAGTACTAAGCGGGTGGGCTGCTAAGCATATTTTTTAGTTAGTATATTATACCGGAAAGTGGGGATGCCAGAGTCTGCTGTGACAGAATGTGCGGATTGGCATCCCTGTTATCCTTATCGTTAGGAAAAGCAAAGACTTTTCCCGGAAAACAATAATGTGAAATAGATTGGGCAATTATTGGAAGGCCCGGACAGGAGGAAAAAGTGCATCAATTTGAAATTCGGGAGGAGTTTTATCTGGACGGAAAAAAAATAAAAATTATCTCCGGCGGCATGCATTACTTTCGGGTAGTACCGGAATACTGGCGTGACCGTTTGGAAAAATTAAAAAAACTGGGATGCAATACGGTAGAAACCTATATTCCATGGAATCTCCATGAAAAGGAGAAGGGACAATTTAATTTTAATGGGATACTGGATATTGTCCGTTACGTAAGAATCGCACAGGAACTGGGACTGATGGTAATACTCAGACCTTCGCCTTATATTTGTGCAGAGTGGGAATTCGGAGGACTTCCCTACTGGCTGCTGAAAGAAGAAGGCATGAAGCTGCGCTGCATGTATCCGCCGTATATAAAACATGTGAAAGAATATTATGAAAAGCTGTTTGAAATAATTGCTCCGTTGCAGATATCCCGTGGCGGCCCTGTCGTTTTGATGCAGGTGGAAAATGAATATGGTTATTATGGTGATGATATAGCATATATGGAATATATGAAACAGCTGATGCTTGATAATGGCTGTGAAGTTCCCCTTGTAACTTCCGACGGTCCTTGGGGGGATGCTTTTGAATGCGGTAAAATAAATGGTGTGCTGCAAACCGGAAATTTTGGGTCAAAAGGAAAAGAACAATTTGCATTAATGCGGCAGAAAATCGGTAATAAACCGTTGATGTGTATGGAATTCTGGGTTGGTTGGTTTGATCACTGGGGAGTAGAGTGCCACCAGACCGGTGATCTTGCTGAACATACGAAAGACTTAGATGAAATTTTATCGGAAGGTCATGTAAATATCTATATGTTTGAGGGAGGAACCAATTTTGGATTTACAAGCGGTGCCAATTATTACGATGAACTGACACCGGATGTTACCTCCTATGATTACGATGCTTTACTGACAGAGGATGGAAGGATTACTCCTAAATATGAAGCTTTTCAAAAGGTATTAAGTAAATATATTCAAATTCCTGATGTAAAACTGACAACGGAGATTAAGCGAAAAGCCTATGGAACCTTGAAGGTGGTCAGAAAAACAGGACTCTTTGAAAATCTGGATAATCTTGCTCACCCGGTAGAAAACGTGGTACCTCAGTCCATGGAAGTGCTGGATCAGGGTTATGGGTACATCCTGTACGAAAGTGCATTAAAGCACGAAGGAAAAATAGAAAAAATTCGTTTATGGGGTGCCAATGACAGAGCAAACATATTTGTAGATGAAAAACCGGTACTCACATTGTATGATAGGGAACTACTGTCGGAGCATGAATTTGAAAATCCTTTAGAAAAAGGTAAAAAGCTGGACATTCTGGTGGAAAATATGGGACGTGTCAATTTTGGACCGGCATTGGAACACCAAAGAAAGGGAATCGGCGGCGGAGTACAGATTAACGGACACCAGCATTATTATTGGAACCAATATTGTCTTCCTTTGGAGGATTTGTCGGGCGTTAATTTTGATCTCTCATTTCAGGAGGGAACTCCCGGATTTTATGAATTTATTTTTGAAACGGAGGGAACTGCGGATACTTTTTTAGACTTTTCAGGCTGGGGAAAAGGCTGCATCCTGGTAAATGGCTTTCATATCGGACGCTTCTGGGAAATTGGACCCCAGAGACGGTTATATATACCAGCGCCGCTATTAAAAAAAGGAGAAAATACTATTTTGATTTTTGAAACCGAAGGGAAACACGTTGAAACCATCACTCTCTGGGATGAACCGGATTTAGGTTAAAATTATGTATTACGAAATAAACGGAACTATACTGCCACAGGTACGTCTGGTAGATAGGGCGGTTCTGGAGCCGCCCTATGTGCATAGAAAAAGAAAGGCAGATGAATATATCTTATATATTATGAAAAAAGGAATATTGTATCTGCAGGAAAGTGGGATAAATTACGAATTAAACGCCGGGGATGTACTGTTGTTAGACCCGGACTTCGTACATCGAGGGCTTAAAGCGTCAAATTGTGAATACTATTATATCCATTTCCGCCATCCGAATACGATTCGCAGACAGGAAAATCCAGAGTTCATGGAACTTTGCATGGAAATCAGAAGTGAATCCCTTCAGGAGGACAGTGGCTCCCATAAAATTTATCAGGATTCCTGGCTGCGGCTTCCAAAGTTTGTAAGTCTCCGGAACGGAAACAGTTATCTTCAGGTGATAAAACTGGTCCAGGAAGCGATGGATCAGAATCGGAATCAGATGGAAAATTATAAAGTCTCCTGCTCGTGCAGGATTATGGAAGCTTTTGTTGAAATTGCACGGGAAGCCGTATCATCAAAAGCTTTAAAGCAAATACCAGGGATTCCAAGATCTTATCAAAATATTCACGAGCTTCTTAATTATCTGAATGCGAACTATTACAGAGAAATCTCGGGTAATCTCATCGAAGAAACGTTTTCCTGTAATTTCGATTATCTGAACCGGGTATTTAAGAAGAATATCGGCAAGACAATTTTTGTATATCTGAATGAAATCCGGATCCATCATGCAAAAGAATTAATTGCTACGACTTCCATGAAGATTATGGCAATCGGTTACCGGGTAGGTTTTCAGGATGAATGCTATTTTAGTAAAGTTTTTAAAAAGTACACGGGGATGTCCCCCGGACAGTATGAAAAATTAACCTCACATATTGAAGTGGAAAAAACAGCTGCATTACACTAAGCGTGTTTTGCAACTGTTTTTCTGTCTATTTTCTGGTGCGTATCGATTGTTTAGGCATTGTCCCGGAAGAACTCATCAGAGCAAAGTCAATCCAACAGCCCGAAAGACCAAGCACCGGATGAAAGACCAGAAACTGTTGGTGCCATCGACTTATCCACAAGAAGAAGGCAGATAAATCACTGCCGGTTTTAGATTTTCACCTTTGACAGTAACCCGTGTTTGTTTCGAGCTATCCTCAGCTTTTATATAAATCATTAGACGGCCGTGGTATGCCCTGCGCCATGCTGCGGAATAATCCGTAACATCTGCCAGGTCTCCGTTCTCCAGTCCCAACAGGCTGCCGTTTTCTACGGTAACGTGCAGGCAGGAGGAGTCGTTAACTACCAGATTCTCCTGACGGTCTTTTATGAATGCCTCGATCTGATATAGGGGTGTTTCCTGCATGGAGAAGGTCTTATCCATCCAGCAGTTTAAGTGAACCCGGCATGAACTTCCTGTAGTAGTAAGAGTGTGGGAAACGGGGGAGCCGTCCGCAGCTTTACCCACAGCAGTCAGAGTACCGGGTCTGAAGGGAACCGTAAAGGAAATACAGTCTTTATTGGTGTCTTTCCTGTAAACGCCGAGGCTTTCCTGATTAAGGTAAAACGTAACCTCATTCAGATTGGTATAACATTTGATTAAAACTTCTTCTCCGTCAGGATAGTTCCAAGAGTCATAGACTGGCGTCCATTCACCCGTATCATTGGCAGCATATGCCGTTGAAATATGGATAACAGGCTGTGCCGCCCAGAAGCTCTGACGTCTGTAATACCATGGCTTTTCAAATCCGGCAAGGGTCAGAAGTCCGGAACCTGCACCGTGAACCGGCCATCCAGGAGCTTCGCCCAGATAATCGATACCGGTCCAGAGAAACTGTCCTGAAATATAAGGAGTGCCGGTAACTGTTTTCCAGCCATTAAAACTATGGCTGTTTTCACTTCCGAGAAATGACTTATCAGGATATGCAAGATGACTTTCTTCATAAAGGTGTTCTTTATAATTGTAGCCAACCACATCCAGCGGATCAAGGAAGCCCAGGGTCTTAGAAAGTTCCGGAAATGCGGCAGCCAGTGTTACGGGGCGGCTTAGGTCGTTCTTTTTTACTATTTCGGTCAGGTGTTTTGACAATACTGCCAGCCGTCTTGCATTGGGGCGGGCTGGATTGTACTGCCTTTCTTCTGCCGGCTTATTTGCATCATTATTACCGGTCATAGTGGCAAAGGATTCATGACAGTAAGGGTCGTTGGGATAATCAATTTCATTGCCGATACTCCACAATATGATGGATGGGTGGCTGCGGTTTTTGCGTACCAGAGCCGTCAGATCCCTTTCATGCCACTCGGGAAAATCCATATAATAGCCCTGATGTTTTGGCGGATAGACATTATGTCCGGTACTCCATTTGTTTTTCGGACCTTCCCATTCATCGAAAGCTTCATCCATAACCAGAAAGCCCATGGAGTCGCACAGATCATAAAGTTCTGACATATGAGGATTATGGCTCATACGGATGGCGTTGCATCCCATTTCTTTTAATTTTTCAAGGCGGCGGCGCCAAACCACCGGATGTACATTTGCCCCAAGGCATCCGGCATCATGATGGACACAGACTCCTTTTATAAGGGTAGGAACCTCATTCAGGAAAAAGCCCTGATTCGGGTCAAAGCGGATACTGCGGATACCCACTTTTTTAGAGTCGGCCAGATAATCAAGAACAGAGCCATCCTGACTTAAGTGAAACCAGGTTTCCAGGGTATATAAACTGGGATGTTCCGGTGACCAGAGTTCCGGTGAGGGGATATTTGTTCCGGTTACCAATACCCTTTGACTATTGGGAGGAATTGTATCAGTTACCGAGGCACAAACCTGTCCGTGTTTTCCGATCAGTTTATTGGTAACGGTAAGCAGAACTTCACGATTCTGCGTATTGGTAATCTCGTTGGTGACAGAAAAGGATGCCTCCTCTGCTGAAACCTCTGTAGTTGTAAAAAAGACGCCGTCCTGGAGCAGATGCACGGGTTCCTCTATCATCAGTGTTACTTTCCGTGTGATGCCAGAGCCTGTAAACCAACGTGAATCAGCGATATCACGGTGGTCCACCTGTATACTGATTATATTTTCTCCGTCAAAGCGGAACTGATCCGTAATATCATAAGAAAAGGAAATATATCCATTGGGTCTGGCTCCAAGATAGTAGCTGTTGCACCATACTTTACTGTTTTTATAAATACCGTCAAAGCAAAGGCTTATCCGCTTTCCGGCCCAATCTTCCTTTGGAGAAAGCCGAATACGATACCAGCCTGTACCGCCGGCAAGATAACCGGTTCCACTGGAGTATTCGCTGGAAAAAGGAAGGGTAACAGACCAGTCATGAGGCAGGCTGATATTTTTCCATTCGGAATCATCGTACCAGGCTTGCCAGGCATCCGGGCAATCACCAAGATGAAATCGGCAGTTATTTGTTAAAGTAAGAATTGTTTTATTCAAAATGTTACCTCCGTATTTGTTTATGAAGTTATTATAGAAAACTGGCGTGATAAAACAATGTAATCGAGAGAGAGTCATTGTAAAATAGCGACTTTTCTGTCGGAATCGTTGTAAATGTATTAGTTGTTATTATAGTAGGAATTTTTACTTGAAACCGGTTTCGAAGCTGTGACCGTGGTAACCGGAGACAAGTTCTAGATGTATCTTAGAAAATATTCCTAAATCCTTAAGATAGCTTGCGACAGGGCCTGGTATGTATATTTAACTTCCTTATGCAAAATTAATATATAAATGTGACTTGACAAAAGTGTATGGCAACCATATACTATTGGTATGGAAAAGAATAAAAACAACAAACATGAAATTGCATATGAATCTTTAGATTTGGCGTTTGCTTTAATGGAACTAGATAAAAAGACGCGTTACTACGGAACGGATGTAGCAATTTATCACTCTGAAATCCATGTAATAAAGGCGATAGCAGAACATCCAAGCATTCACGTGGGTGGTCTAGCCGATATTCTAGGGGTAACAAAGGGGGCCGTTTCCGAAATTCTCAAAAAGCTGGAGAGAAAGGCTCTGATTAAAAAGGAAGTTGATGATCTAAATTTATCTAGATATTTACTAAGCCTAACGGAAAAAGGGGAAAAAGCCCATAAAAATCATATGCATTACCATGCTATTTTAAACAGCATGGTGGAAAATGAGCTGCAAAATGCTACCGAGACCGAAATACAATTTTTATCAAACTTCTTGTTAGCCTTAATAAGCAGGGTTCAAAATTTTGATGAAAATATAGTTGAATAAAAATTTTACTTAAGTGTATGGTAACCATACGCATTTTTTGCATAATAGAGTTAGGAGGTGCTAACATGAAAAAGAAAATGATAGAACATCATGCTTTTGATATGAGTGAGGTCGAACGGCGGTATCAGCAAAAACTTAAAGTTGACCAAAGAATACTACAAACATTTATTAATTCTTTTTACCGCTGCTTCTGTGTTCCATTTTATCCATATGATTTTACAGTATTTCCGCAAACCGATTCGTTTGTCAATCAACCAGAGGATAATGAGAATAAAAAGTGTTTATAATAATGAAAAGAGTAATTTTATTAATACGTATGGTAACTATACACATTGTTTTACTCTCTCTGGGGCAGTACATTTGGAGCTAGACTTTAAGCTGTATTAGATAATTTCTATTTGACAAATTAAATCTATTATTGATATAATTTCTTATGATTTAAGAATTGGTTAGCAAAAGTATTTTTGCTATTTGAGGAGTGTAAAGAAAATTAATGGTTTAAAGATGAATTGTAGCTTTTTAATAATTTTAGGTGCATTTCATAGCATTTACGGATATTTTTAGATATGAAAACAATTGACATCCTCACCAGTAAAATGGAGGGGATTTTTATGCTTTTATTAATTTAATAACATTTTACTATAATTCTTAATACATTGGCAAATTCAGAACCAGGGGAATTTAGCATTCATTTCAATAATCCGGAGGTATGATTAGATGAATATAAAATTTGATCCCAATAACATAGTTATCAAACTCTGTGTAATGGGGATGGGTTTAGAGGATAGTGGAAACATAGAAGAAGCAAGCAAAATGTTTCATAAAGCATGGAATGAAGCAACAGATGATTATGAAAGATTTATTGCAGCTTATCATTTAGGGCGTCAAGAAAAGAATATTACAGACAAATTGAAATGGATGGAAACATCTTTACAGGGTGCGCTAAATATAAATGATGATAATGTAAAGAGTGCGTACTCAACTTTATATGTGAACATTTCAAAATGTTATGAGGAGTTAGGTGACTCTGATAATGCAAAAAGAAATTATGAATTATCTGAACTATATAAAGGGGTACTTTCTGACAAAGGACCTTTTTATCATGGAACGAAGGCTGATTTAAAGGTTGGTGATTTATTGACCGCGGGGGGAATATCAAATTACAAGCCGGAGCTTCAAATGAATCACATTTATTTTACAGCTAATACCAATGGTGCAGGACTTGCTGCTGCGTTAGCAAAAGGAGAAGGCAGAGAACGCGTTTATATAATAGAACCAACAGGTGAATTTGAAAACGACCCTAATGTGACTGACAAAAAATTTCCAGGCAACTTAACACGTTCTTATCGCTCAAAAGAACCATTAAGAATTATTGGCGAAGAAACAGATTGGACGAAATTGACAACTGCGGAACGAAGCAAATGGCGTGAAAATTTAGCAAAAAGCAAGGGCGAAATTATCAACTGAATATATTCCAATAATTGAGGTGCGAGTACTGATCAGCGCGGATATGTTTACATGAAAAATAGCATATATGATATGACAAGATGTTGTCGTATTATATATGCTATTATATGTTTAGTATCAACTCGTTAATTTGTATATAATTTATTCAATCAGTTAATAGAGCTAAAATAACTCAGAAAAAATAATTTTGGGTTATGGGGATTTCTGGGTAAATGTTAAGACCAGAGAAGGAATTGTTCTCAGCCCATATTCTTTCTTCATGAGACACAATGATTTCTTTGCATATAGATAGACTCAAGCCTGCTATTTTTCAACTATCATCGGATGTGAAAAAGTGTCCAAAAATACCGGCCTGCACTCATTTATCATACGAAACTGTATCTTGTAGACACTGTACAAAAGCCCTATGATCTATATTTAATTCTCGTCAGAACCTACGATCGGAAGGCGTTAAAATGATGACTGGGACCGATGGAAGCGAAGGTGACACTATTCATAAGGAATTTGACGAGCTTGAGAAGGCCGGCATCTCTCAATGGAGATTACTTTATAAAGATCATCCAGTTCAGAGAACCTCTTACAATCTTCCTCCGATAGCCTATCCTTTAAATATGTTTATGAACATTGCAGTATAAACTACAAAAATTAACATTATGCGACATGGATACATAATATAATGTAAACATATTGCAATTTTATTGATTGGCATTGATACAAGGTAATTGTAAAACAAAGAATTGCCTATGTAATCTGAATTTGAAACGAGGAGTTGTTTGTATGAATTATGACAGGGAGCCGGAATTAACCGGACGTATCGTTTTGCCTGATGATCCACAGTATAATGAGGCTCGCAGGGAATTTAATACCTTCTTTAATCGATTTCCCTTGGTCATTGTATTTGCCAGAGAAACACAGGATGTAGTTAATGCCATACGCTGGGCACGATACAGGGAGGTGCCAATCCGCATACGCTCTGGCCGTCATAACTACGAAGGACTATCAGTAGTTGATGCCGGTATTGTTATAGATGTCAGTGAGATGAAGCGGGTGGAGTTAGATAGTAAGTCTGGCATCGTCACGGTGCAGACAGGGCTGCGTGACTTCGAATTGGCAGAGGTACTAGGGAAGGAGGGACTGGTAGTACCACCCGGTTTATGTCCTACCACGGGTATTGGAGGATTTACCCTGGGCGGCGGTCAAAGCAGTCTGTCCAGACAATGGGGATTGGCCATTGACAGCTTGCTTGAGGTGGAAATGGTCGATGCTAACGGCTGCGTACTCTATGCAAATGCCGGACACAATTGTGATTTATTCTGGGCATTGCGTGGAGGTGGAGGTGGTAACTTTGGTGTTTGCACCTCATTCCGCTTCAAAACCCACCGTATTGATATGGTTGCTTATGCCCGGATTAATTGGGAGCTTCAGGATTTAAAACCAGTTCTGCGGGTCTGGCAGCAATATACCGTACCGGGTGCCGACCAGAGACTTACACCGCTGCTATCGATTGTTTCAGGTCAGCAGCCGCTATTGTTAATGCAAGGAGTTTTTCTTGGATCAGAGGAGGAGCTGCGATATCTGCTGCAGCCTTTGCTGCTGTCTTCTCCACCTATAGAGGTCACGATTGAAGAGATACCCTGGCTTGAAGCAGCAGCTCTGATAGGAGCTACCCAACCGGATATGCCCGAGTCCTTCAAGAGCGTAGGGCCTTTTGTTGAGCATTTGTTACCGGATAAAGCAATTGATATCATCTGGCATTTCGTTAATGAAGCACCATCCGGCATTACACCATCCGTCCTGTTCCATGGATTGGGCGGAGCGGTAGCTGAAATTGCGAACACAGACACGGCATATTTTTACCGTAAGGCTCTATCGAATATGTCACCCTGGGCTACCTGGGATGCGGCAGAGGGTGCGGCACAGGGCATCCGCTGGGTAGAAGATTTCCGTAAGGCCATGCTTCCTTTCACATGCGGTGTGTATGTCAATACACCTGATCTGTTGATTGAGAACTGGCCGGCGGCATACTATGGCTGCAATTTTGAACGATTGACCCGGATAAAGGCCAAATATGACCCTAAGAACGTTTTCCGATATCCGCAAAGCATACCACCTGCTTTCTGTGACTAAATGATATTAGATACTGACAATAAACCTACTGGTAAAAAGTACTGGAGAAACGGATATGCCCCCGAAGGTCTTGAACGAGTTGAATTGAGAAGGGAAGGGGCATTATCTTAGTTATTTACAACAAAGAGACCGTTGTAAAGTTGGAGGTCTGGGCTATTGCAGATCAGTTTTGGGTAATTGCTTTTGGCATTTCTTTTATTGTGTTCTAATACCAAAGTAGCATTTATAAATGACGGGATTTTATCACATTATAACAAGCCAGTATTGATAAATAATTATATCGGTACCATAGGTTACGGAAGATTTTACTATATCTGATATATTATTTATATCAAACGAAACAAGGAGAAAGTAGAATGTCAAGATATGAAGCAGAAAGAAACTTTTTAAAATCCAATTTTAATCAGTTTAAACATATTAAGACGGATAAAATGAAGGGAGAACCGCAACCAATAGGTGTTAAGCCTTATGATCCTAACACTGGGATTATCGTCTTACCCACTGTAAAGGCAGAGATTTTAAAAAAGCAGGATATATACGAATGTATAAAGGACAGGAGAAGTACTCGTCTATATCGTGAGGAATCAATTAGTCTGGAAGAGCTATCTTATCTTTTATGGGCAACTCAAAGCATAACCGGAACAAATAAAGCAGGAATGACTTTTAGGACAGTTCCCTGCAGCGGAGCAACTCATTCTTTCGAAACTTACCTATTCATAATGAAAGTGGCTGGTTTAGAAAAAGGAATTTATAGATATCTGCCAATAGAGCATGGGTTAATATTTATGGGTGCATTAGACGATATTGATAAGAGATTAGATGCCATTACGTTAGACCAGCCTTTCGTACCTCATTTTGCGAAAAAAGCTGCTGTCACCTTTGCATGGAGTACAACGCCTTATCGATCGGAATGGAAGTTCGATATATCAGCCCATAAGAAAATATTAATTGATGTGGGACATGTTTGTCAAAATCTTTATTTGGCTGGTGAATCAGTGGATGTAGGTGTTTGTGCAATTGGCATATATGATCAGGAGGCTGTAGATAACCTTTTTCAATTAGATGGAGAAGAGGAGTTCATAGTATACCTTGCAGCCGCCGGCAAAAAGAAAAGTAAACAGGTGAAAGCATTTGAATAAATATCAAGAGCTTGTTAAAGCGGCGAAAAAATTCGTTGAGAGCAACATAGAGTACGGTGTATCCCCTGATGACGCGGCGAGAGCGATTAATTATTCATTAAGGCAGTTAAATCGTATCTTTTCTATGTCAACCGGAATAACTGTCAGTGAGTATATACGTTGGAGTAAGCTTGCAAAATCCTTGTTTGAATTAAAATACAGCGACAATTCTGTTATTGATATTGCGCTTAAATATGGTTATGAATCACAGGAAAGCTACACAAGAGCATTTAAAGATAATTTTTCGCTTAATCCCGGAGAATATAGGAAAACAAAACAGCAAGTTACCCCTAAAAATTGGCATATGAATCAATTTATACATCAATCGGCTCATAATGCCTTGGAGGAAGGCTTGTTTCGGTGCGGAAACGTTGATAACTGGATAATCGTGAAGCCTGACAGGCTTTGGGTTTCTGCGAGAAGTAATATCGGGAATTTGTCGGCGGGTAAATTTTATGATGTTTGCGTGCGAGAAGGAATTATGAGAAAAGTCGGGGCGTTATCCAACGTAATCAGTATAGGAGGGGCATATTTTCCATCAAATGATAATAGCGGGCTTTGTTTCGGAGCGGAAGTAGAGGAAGATTATCCACTCGATTTGCTGAGTGATTTTGCAATTTTTCGTGTACCACAATCCAAATATGTTGTTTTTAATTATCCCAAATATCCGATAGAAAATCACGGCGACGCTATTTACAGTACTTGGCACGCACAAAAGAATTACGATATTGCAGCACATGGTTTGAAATGGAATCTTCAAGAAATACCCATTTTTGAAGACGATGATGATGAAATGGGATATACTTTATTTTTTCCGGTTTCTGATTTGGCAGAAAATAGTTGATTCTGTATAAACTTGTCTTGAAATATCAAAAAAACGAAAAAACTTTGATGTATACTAAATTTACTGCGGAAATGCAAGTATACTTTAAAGGAGCGTAATAATTATGTTTAGACCACGTATTAATGAATTTCCATCATGCAAAGCGGTAGCATCTGGGTGGAAAGGAGATTTTGGAGGAGTTTTAGATTTTATGGGCACGTGGATTACGGGTGACGAAGCAGGTTCGTCTTTTACAAGTCCTGATTTTCTTTGTTTTAATGAACCAATGAGTTTTTTATGGTTAAAGTTACTGGCAGATGATAAGGTAGACACGAAGGGCTTTGAAATAATGGATTTTGTTGGTGGATTATATGTATCGGCGATAGCAATTGATGAAAATATTGATGATTTAATAAAAACAATTGATGATTTAAAAAACTGGGTAAATGAGCAAGATAATTTTGATCTGGATTTTCGTCCGGGACGATATCGAATGACACGCCGCTTTACATCAGATGATACAGCGGGAGCTCTTGAGAAAGCTTTGGGATATGGTCAGCTTGAAGTATTGATTCCTGTAAAGACAATTAGATAACATAAAAATGCGAAGAATATGTCATAGTCTTTAATATAGAATTCACTGAATTTCATATTAAAGAAATCTCAAAAATCAGACTGTTGTAAAATATAAGTAACCAAGGTGTTTCTCAGGTATATTACATGAAAAATACCTTGGTTATTGTTTGTTACCTAAAATGTCAAAGTTAAAAATACTGAGTATCCTTTTTTTGTTTCGTATACATCGGCTTTGCTCACTACTTCCCAGGGAGCATGCATATTTAAAACGGCTACGCCGCAATCGATTATTTCCATTCCATAATGAGCTAAGATATAAGCAATGGTACCGCCGCCGCCAACATCAACTTTTCCAAGTTCTGCTGTTTGATACGATACTTTATTGTCATCCAGAATCTTTCTTAATTGGGCAATATATTCTGCATTCGCATCATTGGAACCGAATTTTCCGCCTGAACCGGTGTACTTATTAAAGACCATTCCTTTCGCAAAGAAAGCAGTATTATTTTTTTCAAATGCAGTTGGATAGGTGGGATCAAAGGCCGCGCTGACATCGGAGGACAGCATTTTTGAATTAGCAAGTGTCCGTCTTAAGGTCAGTTCTGAATAGATACCCAGAGAATTTAACAGTTCGGCAACGGTATTTTCAAAAAATCTAGAGTGCATTCCTGTTGCCCCAACGCTTCCGATTTCTTCTTTATCGACTAGAAGTGTACAAACGGTTCTCTTTGCATTATTAAGTTCAAGCATTGCTGCCAAAGAGGTGAAAGCACATACTCTGTCATCATGACCATATGCCATGATCATACTTCGATCAAGCCCAGCTTCTCTTGCTTTGCCTGCCGGAATAACTTCTAATTCTGCCGAAATAAAATCTTCTTCTTCAATGTTATATGTATCTTTGATTAGTTTCAATATCTGTTTCTTAACGGCGTCTTTTTCTTCACCCTTTAGTGGTTTATTACCAATAATTATATCTAAGTCTTCGCCTACAATAACTTTATTCGCTTTTTTATCAAGTTGTTCCCCTGCTAAATGTACCAGAAGATCAGAAATAAATACAACAGGATCATTTTCATCTTCTCCAATTACGATATCTATAACACTGCCGTCTTTTTTAGCAATAACTCCATGAATGGCCAGTGGTATTGTTGCCCATTGGTATTTTTTGATTCCTCCATAATAATGTGTATCAAAATAAGCCAGCTCTGAATTTTCATATAAAGGATTTTGCTTAATATCAAGCCTTGGAGAATCGATATGTGCTCCTAAAATATTCATTCCTGCTTCCATTGGATTTTCTCCAATTAAGAATAAAACAATTGCTTTATTCATATTTGTTGCATATACTTTATCTCCGGTTTTTAATGGGGTTTTATTTTTGATTATTTCCTTGAGGTTTATGTAACCAGCCTTTTCCGCTAATTCTGTACTGATTTTCACACATTCACGCTCAGTTTTTCCACTATTTAAGTAGTTGAGGTAATCTCTATTGAGATTCTCCAACTGATGCAGTTCCTTTTCATCGTAGTTATTCCAGACGTTTTTTCTTTCCATAGTCTTTTGCCTTCTTTCTTTTGTTTTATACAATAAATTATAACATAATATTCCCGGAAAGTAGTATAACCAGATAATAAATAATGTCGAAAAATTAAAAAACTGATATTAAACCTACACCAGATAATAAATAATGTCGAAAAGTTTGTAAAACTTAGAATAATGTGGAGCCAGTTGTACATGTTATCATAGTTGGATTGTTAAGACACCATTTTTATAAATTATAATGAACTGGATATTTACAGTGCATATTTTTCTAAAAAGTATGTTATACAGTTTCGGAAAAATTTGAAGGGGCTACTGCAAAATAATAGAATATTACCTGGGAGGGAATGAGAATTCCATGCCTTATGCAATAACCCCTTAAAAATATTAAATATACCTCTGTTGAATATTGATTAAGCTTATAATTATTTGAATTTAGAAAATAAAAAGCAAAGATATAAAGGTTTTATCAGATTTAAATTATTTTTTATATTTTATTACTGCATTACAATCCTCAAGATTCTTCTCTATAATACTAAAATCAACTGTGTTTGTAATAACACAAGGAGTTACAAGGTCATATTTTGCTTTCAGATAATTAAGATCTGCTTCAATAATAACGTCACCACGAAGAACTTTATCGCCTGTCTTTTTTAAAATCTTAAAGCCATGGCCATTTTCCTGTACCGTATCAATTCCGATATGGACAAGGATTTCGGCACCATCAACAGAGGTTACGGCATATGCGTGTCCTGTTTCAAAAATCATGGAAATCACTCCGTCACAGGGGGATACGAATTTGGAATCTGCGGGTATTACTGCAAAACCATCGCCTAACATTTTCGTAGAAAAGGTTTCATCTGGTACATCTTCAATTTTAATGATGTTTCCCTTAACCGGTGAACCAATAACTCCGGTTTCTTTTGGTGTAATCTTTTTAAAGAAATTCAACATTTAGATTAGTCCTCCTTTAATTCCAGTCCTTGATATTTTATCAGTGCTTCTTTGATTTTTTCAAGTGCATCTATGACACGTTTATTGTCTTTATAAACTCCAAGAATAATCCTCAGGTGTCCCGCGCCTCCCTGTCCGTAATTAATACCGTCATTGACAGATACTTTTGCTTCTTTGACTAAATATGAAACGATATCTGAGGAGTCTCCGATTTTAGATACATTCAGCCAGCACATAAAGCCGGATTCTGGCATGAGCATGGTTACATTGGGGATGGAATTAAGGATTTGGTAAGCTTTTTTTCTCCTATAATCGAAGGCTGTTGCGAACTCATCCATAAATTCCGGAGCTTTTAAAGCTTCCATAACGGCTATTTGGGATATTGTATTTGTGGCACCTAGTATGGATACTGCATTTGCAAAAAAGCTATCCATAATTATATCACTGCAGACCAAATAAGCAATCCTATAACCGCTCAGACCCATTCCTTTTGAGAAAGAAAAAACGGTAATTGTCCGTTCAAACATGCCGGGCAGTGCAGCCGGGGTTATCAGTTCATTATCATAGCAGAAATCTTCGAAAGCCTGATCACAGACCAGGATTAAATCATTTTTTATAATAAATGCCGCCAGAGATTCAAGGGATTTTTTATTAAATACAGTAGTTGTAGGATTATTGGGATGTGTTAATACAACCATTTTTGTTTTTGGAGTAAGAACTTTTTCAAATTCTTCTATTTTTATCTGAAAACCGTCTTCTTCCCTTAGTTCAACCGGAACTACCAGACCTCCGCAAATACGAACATTTAAAGCGTTGTTGGGATAACTGGGCGTGGGGATGATAATTTCGTCTCCGTTTTCAATAAAAGGTATCATGGAGAAAAACAAGCCGGCATCTGATCCCGGTGTAATAAGGATGTTGCGTTCCGGATCTACCGCAAGACCATTTTTGGTTTTTAATTTTTGGGCAATTAGTTTTTTTAAGTCCGGATTCCCAATCGGTGCGGTGTAATGTGGGGCAGTGGCATTATTTACTGCATTTATAGTTGCACATTTAATGTGCTCCGGAAGAGAAAAGTCTGGCATAAACGGATCCGCCCAACCCATAAGGGTGATACCCAGGCTTTCCAGTTCCTGATAAGAACTTCCCACATCAGCTTTTTCAACGGCAGAAAACAATCCTCCTTCCGCTTTTTTAAAGGCTTCTATCATTTTAGATTTCATAGTTTGTCTCCAATCTCTTTACTAGAGTACGGGTATAATCAGTTTAATAAAAATATGGAAAGAGGCTGATGCAAAAGGTAAATTTACCGGACTCTGGTTGAGAATAAAGTTTTATAACTCATATTCTCTCCAGAGCAGGATACATTTTATTTTGCAGCAGCCCCTTTATTATATCACAATATGTTTAAGCTGTTTCATCAAATCCTAAAATACAGGTTACGATAGCCGCTACGATAAATGCGATTGCAAAACCACCCATAACCAACCAGACATTACTGGGGTTATCACCGATAAACATAGCGAAATTTACAAAAGAAGGGCCACCCATGGCAAAGGCTTTTAATGCAAAGAAAGAAGCAAATCCACCGCCGCAGGCACCACCGATGGCAGCAGCCAGGAAAGGTTTCTTTAGTTTAAAGTTTACACCATAAATAGCTGGCTCTGTAACCCCGGTCATACAGGAGATGGTAGCCGCACCTGCAATTGTCTTCGTCTTTGAATTTTTTGTTTTCAGCCATACTCCAAAACAAGCACCTGCTTGTGCCATGTTAGCGGAACCACTGGCAGGAGAGATGTAATTAAATCCCTGTGTTGTGATACCCTGGACTAACACTGGAACCATACCGTGGTGAATACCAAAAACAACCATAAGGGAATAGATACCACCGTAAATAAGTCCGGCAAAAACACCACCATGTTCAAACATTACAGTTACACCACTGGCAAGAAGATTGCCTACGAATGTAGTAACCGGTCCAATGGTTAATAAGGCGATTGGTGTGGCAATTAACATAGTCAGAGCAGGAACCACAATTATTTTCAGAACGCTTGGAATTACCTTATTCAATAATTTTTCCACATAGGACGCAAACCAAATAGTGAAAACAATTGGCAGCACCGAAGAAGTGTAGTTAGTTACTGTAAAAGGAATGGACAAAAATGAAAAAGAAGTTGTCCCATCCGCAATCAATGCCGCCCAGTTTGGTGCAAGCATAGCGGCACAGATGGTCAGTGCCACACCCTGATTCATTTTAAATTGTTTTGCTGCAGACATGGCCAGTAAAAATGGCAGGAAAGTAAATACACCATTTGCTATCGTATTGATTACAATAAAAGTGTTGCCTGTATTGGATAAGCCAAATAAAACTGCTATCGTAAGGATTGCCTTAACCAAACCGGCTCCGGCCAGTGCAGGTACAATGGGATTGAATATACCGGCTACTGTTTCAAAAAAAGCAGTGAATATATTGCGTTTACCTGTGGGTTTTTGGCTGCTTTCTTCATCGTTAAGCTCCTGTTTATCGATGCCGGTATACTCAACAAAGGCTTTATAAACAGTTGCAACTTGAGGACCGATGACAATCTGAGTTTGTTCCCCTTTATTAACTACCCCTAAAACCTCGTCGATTGCTTTTAATTTTTCTTCGTTAACCTTTGACTTATCTTTTAAAGTCAAACGGAGTCTGGTCATACAGTGTGTTGCACTGCTTAGATTCTCTTTTCCGCCAATACACTCCAATATTTCTGCTATCAATTGTGTTTTCTCCATAAATATCCCCTTCCTTCTATTTGTGTGCTGTTATTTCAACTTCACACAAAACTCCTTTTGGTATTTCACGTACAGCCACACAGGACCTGGCTGGCTTACTGGTAAAGTATTCACCATATATCGTATTAAATGCAGTGAAATCTTTCATATCAGCCAGGTAACAGGTTGTCTTGACAACATTGCTAAAGTTCATGTTGTTAGCTTCCAAAATGGCAGATACATTTTTCATAACTTGTAATGCCTGTTCTTCAATGGTGGAACCGGAAACTTCACCGGTATCCGGGTTTACGGGTATTTGTCCGGAAGCAAATAAAAAATCTCCAACTTTTATTGCTTGTGAATATGGGCCGATTGCTGCCGGAGCTTTTGTGGTGCTGATTACTTCATTCATATTATGTACTACCTCTTAATGTAAGTTTCCTTACATTGCTGCCACAGATAAATTTTGTTTGAAAGCACTATATGCGGCATCCTTTCTCTTTCATAGTAATTTCTTAATTAACTTCCAAACATATAATAAAATATATTTCAATAAAAACATAATATAACTATATTTTATTTTAGTCAATAGTATTTATTTAATTTTTGTAAATATTCTAAAATTATGGCAAAAATATTGAAATAAAAGCATTGCATTATACTTTTAATATGCTATAATCAAATTATAGTAAGAAAATAATAAAATATATTTCAGTGCATTTTATTTATTTAGGAGGATTATTTATGTCAGCTAATAAAACTGTTTTCCCTGAGAATTTCTTATGGGGAGGAGCAACTGCAGCCAATCAATGTGAAGGTGCATGGAATATTGACGGGAAAGGCATCAGTATCTCGGATGTCATGACAGCAGGAACACATATGGAGCCCAGAAGGATTACCCCCGAAATTGATACAACAAAATATTATTATCCATCCCATGAAGCTGTGGATTTTTATCATCGCTATAAAGAAGATATTGCTTTGTGTGCGGAAATGGGTTTTAAAGTATTTAGAATGTCGATTAACTGGACCAGAATTTTTCCAAAAGGGGATGAAAGTACTCCAAACGAATTGGGGTTAGCTTTTTACGATAATGTTTTCAAAGAGCTGAAAAAATACAATATTGAACCTTTGGTCACGATTTATCATAATGAAAATCCTTTCTATCTTACCGGCAAATGTAATGGATGGGAGAGCAGGGATTGTATTGACTATTTTTTGAATTTCTGTAAAGTTATATTTAACAGGTACAAAGATTTAGTTAAATACTGGATTCCTTTTAATGAGATTAACTGTTTAACAACGAAACTTGGTAATTGGAACCATGCAGGAATTTTAAATGAAGGAACGGAATTTTTTACCCAGCAGGTGGATAATCCTAATGCCAGGTTCCAGTCCCTGCATAATCAGTTTGTGGCAAGTGCAAAGGCCGTTAAAATGGGTAAGGAAATTAATCCTGAATTTCTGTTTGGGACAATGATCTGCCACATTACGGTTTATCCCTTAACCTGCCATCCGGATGATATGATTTTAACACAAAAAGAAGATCTCATGAGAAACTGCTTCAGCGGGGATGTCCAGTGTAAAGGTATCTATCCTTATTACATGGAGCGGTATTTTAGAGATAATCAGATTTCCTTTACCATAACAGAAGAAGACAAAAAGATCTTAAAAGAAGGTGTGGTTGACTTTTATTCCTTTAGCTATTACATGTCTAATTGTATCAGTCATGATACCAATAGTGCAAAAGTTTCAGGCAATGTTATGGGTGGAGCCAAAAATCCTTATCTGCAGGCGACGGACTGGGACTGGCAGATTGATCCGAAAGGATTGCGCTGGACACTGAACCATGTTTATGACCGCTATGGACTTCCGGTTATGGTAACTGAAAACGGTTTGGGAGCAAGGGATACCTTGGAAGATGGTAAAATCCATGATGATTACAGAATCAATTACATTAAGGAACATGTTCAGCAGATGAGGGAAGCAATTGAAGACGGAGTGGATCTAATAGGATATACCCCTTGGGCAAGTATTGATATAGTCAGCGTATCTACCGGAGAAATGGAAAAACGTTATGGATTTATCTATGTAGATAAAGATAATCAAGGCAAGGGTACCTTAAACAGGTACAAGAAAGATTCTTTTTACTGGTATAAGCAAGTAATTGAAAGTAATGGTGAAAACTTATAAGAGAGTGAAAATACGTTTAGATCTGCAGAGTGAAAATATGGTTTATAGCGGCAGTATAACATATAACAAAAATAAGCTTTCATCCGTCCCTGAATATAATCAGAAGACTATGGATCAGACGAAATATAATCGAATTAATATAAAAAAACCTCCCGGCAGTCCGATAAACTGCCGGGAGGTTTTTGGTATGGGTTAATTAGGATAAGCATGTTTAATCACCCGAATTTTTATTACGAAGATGCATATATACCGTGTTTTTGGAGATATTCAATAAATCTGCTATTTTAATTACAGAATCTTTAATGTTAAAAATTCCATAATTATCAAGTGTACATACAATTGTTTTGTTCTTATTGGCAGTTGTTATGCTCTGGTCAGCATATACCTGCTGTTTCACTTTTTCCAGCGTATCTTTTATGATTTCGTCAGAGTTCTCAGCAAAGTTTTCTTTAATGGTATAATGGAAAGTTTCCGACGCATTCGGTGTTAAACTGCTTAAAAAATCAAACATAGTTGTATTCATATAGAAATTCATACACAGAAGACCAATGATTCGTCCATTCTCGCCCCTTAGTGCAATTGTTGAGGATTTCAGCGGTTCCCCTTTTTTATTTTTACTGAAATATGTGGTATAATCATTTTGTCCTTTTGATATTTCTTTTAACATGCTTAATGCCAGATCGGTAATTGGCGCACCTTCCTGTCTGCCGGTGTGATGGCCATTTATAATACAGATAACGGAATTTTCTAAATTCTCCAGGCTATGCAGTACCAATTCATATCCTTGACCCAAATAATCCGCCAATCCTTCCAGGACAGTTTTATAAGAATTCAATATTAATCTGTCAATATCACTTAAAATTAATTCTTGCTTATTCATCATTTCCCCCATTTCATTTAATGAAAAATATTTCATTTATAAATATATTAACTAAAAGAACTGCAACTTGTCAATTTATTTTTTAGAGTGATCAATTGATCTATTTCTTAGAATCACCAGGTGATTTAAAGTAATGGCACAGTGCTTATTAAGATGGAATAAGGTGTTCGGAATAATACTTACACTGGCAGAACGATTTATTGGAACTTAAAACCTCTGTAAAACAAAAGGAACCTGCAAAACAAAAGGAACCTGCAAAACAAAAGGAACCTGAAAAACGAGTGATTGTGCCATATATGTCGAAAAAGTTCGTAAAGTTTCGAGCATTTGGTTGTGCATTAATTTGATTTAAGCTTAACCTTTGCTTGGTTAAATACATACATTATTAGTATAATACAAAGGGAGCAGCACATGAGGTATGATCTATCAAACAATAACTTGCGTAATTTAATTATAGGTGCCGAACAAAAAGTTCCCTTGTCAGACGGTAAGGATGCAGTTGCCATCAATTTTGATAATGCCGCCACCACTCCGGTTCTATATTCGGTTCTTAAGGAGATAAACCAATTTGCACCATGGTATTCCTCCGTCCACAGAGGAGCAGGTTATAAATCAAAGGTATCGTCAGATATTTATGAACAAGGAAGAGATGTCGTCCAAAGCTTTGTTAATTCCGATAAAGAGAGAGATATCGTCATATTTACAAAAAACACGACCGAATCCATCAATATGCTTTCCTACATCTTAAGCCAGCAAAAATTTCATCAGAAAGTAATTCTTTCTACATTTATGGAACATGCGGCCAATGATCTTCCATGGAGAAACAAGTTTAAGGTTGATTATGTAGAAATTGACAGACATGGTAGATTATCCCTGGAGGATTTGGAAAATAAACTGATAAGGTACAGAGGTAGTGTCAAATTGGTTAGCGTCACTGGGGCTTCAAATGTAACGGGTTATTTAAATCCAATACACAAAATAGCCGCTCTTGCACATAAATACGATGCCAAGATATTCGTGGATGGTGCTCAGCTGGTACCCCATACCTCGATTGATATGAAGGGTTTTGACACTGTAGAGCATATTGATTATCTTGCTTTTTCCTCTCATAAGATGTACGCCCCCTTTGGTTCCGGTGTCCTGATCGGACCCAAAAACGATTTTATGGAGACCAATCCATTTATTCAGGGAGGCGGTGCCATAAGGCTTGTGACACCAAGGCGTGTCGAATGGGAAGAGCCTGCGGACAAGGAGGAAGCGGGAACGCCAAACCTCATGGGTGTAGTTGCTTTGACAGCAGCAATAAAAACCCTTCAAACAGTGGGGATGGATAATATTCATAAGGTTGAAAAGGTATTATATGACTATGCCATAAGTGGTATGAAAAGTATACCCGGTATCAAGTTTTACAGCGATCCATTCAAAGAAGATACAATAAGTGTAATCCCTTTTAATCTTGAAGGAGTTCATCATAGTGTTTTGCCTTTAATACTTTCCGGAGAAGCTGGAATTGCAGTTAGAAACGGATTTTTCTGCACACATCCATATTGTGAAAGATTGCTGGGTCTTAGTGAGGAAGATATGAATAATAATTTTGAGGAAGAGGATGCGGTATTTCCCGGCTTGGTAAGGGCTAGTTTTGGTTTTTATAATAATTATAACGAAATTGATAAATTCCTAAGCAGCCTAAGTATAATAGCAGAGAAAAAAGATTACTACATCAACAAATATTCAAAAGACCTCTCTTTGAACCAAATTACAAGTGAAGCGTGTCTGCGTACGAATAAATCAAACTTTGGATGCTAGAATGGATTCTATCAAAGACAACAACGCGGCCAATAGAAATGCATGTAAACCATGGCCAAGATGTCAAGGGGTCACTATATTAGACACTAGAAGTCATACTATATTTTGCTATCGTAAGCGAGGTGTAAAGTTAAATTTATCCTCGCTTACACTTTGCAAAACCAGTGTTCTTCACCATAGAAATGGTATGTAATGAAGTTGACTGGTTTGCACCAGGCATGAATTAATTTTTGAAAGTGTTACTTGTTATTAATCAGGTCATCAATTTCGCTCAAATGCAGCTGGAGATGCGGCAGATAATCAATAATCATTGTTTTAAGCGAGACAGCTTTATTTAGCGCACTAATCCATTCATTGTCCAATTTATCCATGTTCACGTTGTTTATAACATGGATAATGTGAAGATTGGAATATTTCCATAATTGAACCAAGTCCTCCCAAATTTCATTCTGATAGTTCTGAATTGCAATCCATCTGTCATTATTACCGAGGTTTGCATAATCGGGAAAAATTAAAGGACTGGTTTGATATTGCAAATGTATTATCCTATGAATATTGTTAGAGGCCGAATCGGCCATATGCCCGACAATCTGCTTGATAGTCCTGTTTTGGCTGTTTCTTTTTTGAGTTATCAAATCTTTCGGAAGCTGCAATAATTTCAGTTCCCATTCCTTAACCAAACTTAATAATTCCTGATTAATTTCTTTAAACTCATTCATATTAAAATCTCCTTTTGCTAAATCTCAACACTCATTTATCATTTCAAATTGCTTTAAAAACTCCATTATCTCTTTAAGTGGTTTTTGTTGTCCCTCCAGTAACCATTTTTGCCAAATCGCATAAACTCCGGCAGCCATGAATGTCGTCCGGTATCCATCACTGTACGGAGCATAAAATTTCTTGATTTCTTCTATGAAAATCCGTTGAATAATTGGCTCAAATCCACGGTCGGCAGACGAGAGCAAATCATCACCGAACAGGTTGAAAAAATTCAACTGACTATCAAATTTAGCTGAGTCTTGTGAATTAAGGTGAATTACGTCAAAGACAGCCGCAATCTTTGGTTGGTAATACTCATATAAAATTTGTTCCAGTCCGTTAAAATTGCGGTAAAAAGCCATACGGCTTACTCCTGCCCGTTTGCAAACCTGAGAAACTGTCAGCGCCTGCAGCTTTTCTTTTGCCAGCATTTGCAGCATGGCTGTTGTAATAAAATCTTTTGTATCATTTTTGATTTCCTGTGCATGCTTCGTAGCTGCCATTACAATCCCTCCTCCACTGTCACAGATGAACGTATCTGAGTTGATTTCGACCTAATGGTAGTATATACTATTGGCACAGACGTTACAAGTGAAACTTTAGTTAATGGAGGAATTATCATGGAAAAAGAATTGGTCTTAGTAACAGGCGGAAGTGGTTTTATTGCCGTACACATAATCTTAAAACTTTTAAACAGTGGATACCGTGTTCGGGCAACCCTTCGCACAATATCACGCCAGGACGAAGTCAAATCAATGCTGGGTCGGGGCGGTGTAACTGATTTTGCGGATCTGGAGTTCATCCAAACAGAGCTGACAAGTGATGAAAACTGGATGGAAGCAGCGTCCGGAGCCGATTATGTAATTCATGTAGCATCTCCGACACCGGCCACGCGTCCGGATGATGGCGATGAGATGGTGAAAATGGCGGTGGAGGGCACTTTACGTGTGATGAAGGCGGCAAAAGCGGCAGGAGTGAAACGAGTAGTCCTAACTTCTGCTTCCGGGGCAGTAATTTCTGGTCATAAATCTCATACTGAGATTTTTACGGAGAAAGACTGGACAGATTTGTCTGGCAATATAGATGCGTATCAACGTTCTAAAACTATGGCAGAACTTGCGGCTTGGGAGTTTGCGAAAAAAGAGAATATGGAGCTTTCGGCTGTCAACCCGGTGGCGGTTATGGGACCGGTACTCGGTCAGGATTATTCTCACTCCAACCAAATTATTAAAGGGATGTTGACCGGCAAAATGCCATTCCTTTTAAACATTGGCTTTGATTGCGTTGATGCGAGAGACGTAGCAGACTTACATTTGCTTGCAATGACGCGTTCAGAAGCCGCAGGAGAACGATTCCTTGCTACAACCGGCGAGAATCTGACCTATAAAGAAGAAGCGAAAATTTTGCAGAGAAACTTAGGAAGCACCGCGAAAAAAATCTCCACGAAAGTTATGCCTGATTTTCTGGTGAAATTTATGGCATTATTTAATAAAGATATGCGTATGCCGGCAACATTCTTAGGCCAGAACACCGCCTGCAGCAGTGCAAAAGCCAAAAGAATGCTTGGCTGGCAGCCAAGATCAGCAGAAGAAGCAATTATTGCAACTGCAAAGAGCATGGTTGAGCTTGGGCTGATTGATAAGTAGGACCAGGCGCTAAGAGTACGTTACTTTGGAAATCGAATGGAAAATACCGCGCCGCCCTCTGGATGATTTTTAGCGGTAATTGTCCCTCCCTGCCGTGATATAATCATCTTACAGAGAGCCAAGCCAATTCCGTAGCCAGCCGCATTTTGATTTTTTCCACGATAAAACCGGTCAAACAGGTAGGTTAGATCTCCTTTTTCAAAGCCTGGGCCGTTGTCGTGGATGATTATCTCGGTAAACAGCGGGTTGTCCGTGCAGACAAGTTCAATCTTACCGTTTTCGCCGGCACTTTCCATGCAATTTTTGAGGATATTTAGAATTGCTTCCGATAACCAGCCTGGGTCACCTTGAATCATCATCTCTTTTGGCGCATTTATCTGCAAAGCAATACCGTGAAGCTCCAAAGGGATTAATAAGGGGCGAAGAGCAGAACGGATTAAACTCTTTACCTCTGTCTGCTCCTTTTGGAACACCACAATACCTGCGTCTAAGCGGGATAATTTTAACAGGGAAGTAATCAGCCAATCCATCCGCACCAATAATTCTTCGGTTTCCCTCACAAATGCTTTCCGCTCATTTTCATCCGAGCTATTCGTAAGCAAGGACAGGATAAGATTTGCAGAGGTGAGTGGAGTTTTAAGTTGGTGGGCTATGTCGGCCAGTGAGTTGGAAAGATGTTCCTTTTCCTTTTTCAGTGCATGGTTTTGCTCTCGAATTCGCAGCATCATTTTTGTTATCTCGCTGTGAAGAATGGAAAGTTCACCTTCATCTGCTTCACACATATATAAATGTTCAGCATTATGAAGCACAAGATCGATCTGCTCGGATATCCGTGCAAGACTTTTGTACCGGGCTTTTGTAAAGCAGAAAAATGCAGTACCAAAGGCAGTGGCGGAAGCGGCGGCAAGGATTCCCGCCGCTACATTGATTGCAAAGCCAAGCAATACCGTGACAGCAGCCATAGAGGTGAACAAACCGGCAAACCGGCGAAATTCCCTATTCCGAAGCATATTCGCCTCCCAACCGATACCCTGTTCCGCGTACGGTCAGAATAATCTGCGGGTTTGCAGGATCGTCCTCTATTTTCTCACGCAAACGCTTGATGTACACGGTCAAGGTATTGTCAGTGACGAATTCGCCAGCCGCATCCCACAATTCGTCAAGGAGCCTGCTTCTTGTGATTATACTTTTGGGATTGTTTATAAACACCAGTAAAAGGCGGTATTCTAATGCCGAAAGAAAAACCTCGTTACCGTTTTTTTTCACAACACCGCTAGTCATATCGACGAGAAGGCCCTGAATTTCAAAATCCGGCCCCGGACGCCCGCTTTTTCTAAGGGCGGTTCCAATCCGTGCAATCAATTCCCGGGGGCGGAAGGGTTTGGTGACATAGTCGTCCGCGCCTATGTTAAGTCCGGTGACAACACTTGCTTCATCTCCGGAAGCCGTAAGAAAAATAACCGGGATATCCCTTACTTCTTTGATTTCGCTGCAAACCGTAAAGCCATTGCCGTCAGGTAAGGATATATCAACAAGAGCCAAGTCAAATTTATTTCCGGTAAGGGCGGCCAGGGCTTCGCTTTGTGTAGGGGCATGGGTGACTGTAAAGCCCTCCGAGCGAAGCAAAAGTATAAGGTTTTTAGCAATTGCCCTATCATCTTCAACCAAAAATATCCGTTTCATTTATTTACATCCTCCTTAATCTGTCCGTCAGAGTCATGTATTCAGTCATTCTATCTATGAATCCATTTTTCTCCGCTTCTTTGTATTATGTATCCACCCATAACACTTCTATTGCTTTATTGTATTTCTTTTGCAGGAAATATACAAGCAGAGGTATTAAACAAAAAATGGGTGAGCATGGCAGTGAGTGAAGCTCCCGGAATTGTGGCTGAAAAAGGATTTAGAGCAGTGAAGTAATAGCATTAACTTAATAATTTGCAAATTCTGGTTGACAGTTTCATTATTTTGTTGTATTTTTAATATTAGATAATATAAAAAGGAGGCTGAAATATGCGCAAGTCTGATTTAATTGAGAACAGAATAAGAAGATGCAATCAGCCGACCTTGGTGTTCATGTAATATCTGTTATTTAAGAAAGCAGAATAACAGATGTTTTGATTTTCTATTTGAAGTTTAACCACAGTCGATGACTGTGGTTTTTTGCGCTTAATTTTAGATAAAAACATGATTACCCATGTCAGGTAACCCGCCCGTTCTCACAAGGGAAGCTGCTGATTACCTGTATAGTAACAACACAGCCTGAGGTAAAAACCTGCAGGCCAGGGAAAGAATGGGTGATCATAATGAAAAAAATAAATATCGGTATTATGGCGCATGTAGATGCTGGAAAGACAACAGTAACGGAAAGTTTCCTGTTTCACAGCGGCGTTAAAAATTCTATGGGAAATGTGGATAATGGTACAACTACAACAGATTCCATGGAACTGGAAAAGCAGCGGGGAATGACCATCCGTTCCGCTACGGTATCTTTTATGATTGGTGAAACTAAAATTAATCTTATTGATACACCGGGACATATGGACTTTATTGCAGAAGTGGAAAGAGCTCTGTCAGTACTTGACGGGGTAATTCTTGTCATCTCTGCGAAGGAAGGTGTCCAGCCTCAGACACGTGCCATATTTCATAAAATACAACAGATGAAGATTCCTACTATCTTTTTTGTTAATAAAATTGACCGTATGGGTGTAAATATGGAAGAAGTATATGAACAGATCAAACTGCAGCTAACGGACAATTTCATATTGATGCAAAAAGTAAACTATGAGTATGAGGGAACCGGTCAAAGGTTTTGTCTTTCAAAAAGAAGTTGCCAGGAGCCGGAACTTGCAGAGCAGATAACCGTTTTGTCAGAAAGGTTGCTGGAGAAATATTTGAATAACGATATTATTACAAAAGAAGATTATGAACATGTAATTCGAAGCAGAGTTCATTACGGAAAGCTATACCCGGTTTATCATGGATCTGCTCTGAAGGATATTGGGATTCTTGAGTTGATGGAGGGGGTAAGTAAGTGGTTTACGCCTCAGGAAAATAAGAACAAGGCACTTTCCGCGTATATTTACAAGGTAGTTTTTGATGAGCATAATCATAAGCTTTTCTATGTTCGTATATTTTCCGGTAAACTGTCTTTAAGAATGCGCACCACCGTCACAAAAGATGACAGGGAGATTATAATCCGTAATCTGTTTGGAAGCGAAAATGGTAAACTCATACCAGCGGATAGCGTGGAAGCCGGTGATGTGGCTGTCATAATGGACGCGAAAGAATTAATATGCGGGGACTGGATCGGAGTAAGAACAAAGCTGCACGTCTTTTCGCAGACAGACCCTTTATTAAAGGTCGGGGTAAGGCCGTTACCTGCCGCAAACAGGCGTGAACTCCTGGAAGCCTTACAGATACTTGCCCTGGAAGACCCTTATCTGGACTTAAATATAGACGACGAAACAGAGGAAATACAGTTAAAACTATTTGGCAATTTACAGAGGGAAATATTGCAGATGCTCCTAATGGAGAGATTTCATCTTAACACGGAATTTGATAGTGTAACAACGGTAAAGAAAGATAAACCCTTGGATAAGATAACCTGTGTTGTACCTATTTATGAACAGGGTAATCTGTTACAGGCAGGCGTTGGTCTTACCTTGGAACCCTTAGAGGAGGGCAGTGGTTTTCAATACGAAACAAAGGTCTCTTATGGGGATTTGACCAAATCTTTTCAAAATGGTGTTAGAGAAGGCGTGGAAAAAGGCATCAGAAAAGGTCTCTCCGGGGAGGTGGTAGACACCAGGGTAACCTTTATGCATTCGGATTACAACAGTGTTACTAGTACGCCGGCGGATTTTAGAAGACTGGCAGAAAAGGTGGTATATCAGGCTTTAAGAGAAATCGGCACACTGACGATGGAACCGGTTATGGTATATACCTTAACCGCACCACAAGGTTATGAAAAGAAAGTCATAACTGAGCTGGTCCGGATGAATGCTTCCATGGAAGCTACGGAATATACCCAGACGGAAATGATTATAAAAGGAAAAGTGACGCTTGATGCCTGTAAAGATTTTGCGACGCAGCTTTTTACCATAACGGAGGGGAGAGGAATGTTTGAAACTAGTTTCTGGCAATACCGAAAGGTGGAAAACGATAAAAGAAAAGTATTATAAATTTATACCATAAATCATGAAAGTTGCTTTAAAGATTTAGCGATTAAAATATTTAGTATATCTGAGCTTATTTATTATCATATATGATAATTCATAAGCTCATTTTTTCGTTGTATTAAATCTCTGTTTTATGACAGAATTTTAATTGGTAAAAGATTTGTAATATTTACCGGCATCCTTCGTATTATTTTTGCAGCAGGCGCCATAGAGTTGTACGGCTGATGCCTAAGCGTTTGGCGGCGGCGGTGTGGTTGCCATCGGTTTCACCTACCACCCGGATAGCGATGTCCTGGCTGATCTCTGCTAGTGTACGGTTCAGATCCAGAGGCGTGGCAGCATTTTCTTTCTGGGAGGAGAAAGCACCAACATGCCGCTCTTTAAGCAGTACCTGACGGACATTATCGGCGGTGATGATCTGGCTGGTACCCGTTACCGCAAGCTCCTCAATTACCCGGCGGAACTGGGTGTAATTATGGGGCCAGTTGTAACGCTGCAGCAGAGACAGCGCTTCCGGTTCCGCACCTAAAATCTGTATGGGCATGTTGACGTTCATATGGCTCAGACATAGATTCATCAAAGTGGGAATCTGATGAGAGAGCTGACGCAACGGCGGCAGATATAAGGAAAGACAGGAAAGTTTTTCTCTAAAAAGAGCACCTACTTTAGAGATATATTCGCCGCTCTGACAAACACAGGAAATCATTACCCTGTTTCGCTGGCACACATCCATCTCCGTCAATACAGCGATTAGCTGATACTGCCGTTCCAAAGATAATACATCCACATTAGCAAAGTATAGGGTGCTGCCCTCGTCTGCCAATGGGGAGTTGTGGTGTTCCATAAGAAATGCCCAGCTGCGTTCGTTTAACAGGCTGCAGTTGATGGACACCAGGGGGTTATTCCGCAGCAGGCCTTTTATATAAAGCATACTGACAATAGATTCCTTACCCGTGCCGTCCTCCCCTGTGAAGATGACAGGGGCGGTACTTTGGCCTATTTGGTCAATTTCCTGCTGAAAATCCTGGAGATTTCCTACAAAGCTGAATATACTGTTATAGTATGCTGCCTCTGCCTCTGCCCGGCCGGAGAAACTGATACCCATCTGGTTTGAGGCCACCGGCAATTTTCTTTCATCGAAGAAAAAGGCGGTATATCGCAAAGCACCGCTGGCAATCTGCCGGACACGAATGGAGTAGCGCATGCCTCGCAGAGAACGGCTGATCCGCTGATCCTCCTCCTGTGCCTGGGATAGTTCCTGCCGCAGCATTTCCAATAAATCAGGCTTTAGATCTTCCAGTGTGGAAAGAAATAGATTTCCCTGACTGTCAAAGACTATAGTCTGCCCGATCTGCCCCCTGATAAGTTCTCGAAAAAACAAGTTTTCATCCCGCAGGTATTGTTGGCTGTTACACAGCAGTAATACCTGGTTAAAGGCATTTCGGATACTGTCAATGCCGGAGGTGATAAGGAAGGAATTGATTCCGAGCCGCTGGGCTGCGGTGTTTACTATCATATCGCAGAGAATGGTCTCGTTTTGTTGATCCTGAAGACTACGAAGGGTCGGCTCCACTGCCTCAATCGAATCTACGGTATGAATATCAATGTCGCATTCCAGCAAGTCGCACAAGGGCAGCACATGGTTTCTGAGATCGGCGAAGGAAATCATCGTAGTCTTTTTTTTCAGCCCGCCCGCCAGTTTGATGGCACAGAGTATATCATACATAGAAATTTCAATCTCGATAACAGGGATGGTTAGCTGCTGCCGCAGCATCTGCGCCGTAGCACCACGGGATATTACCACATCATAATCGCCATGAAAGTTATTCCTGGCGATGATAAGACCCTGCTCCATATCACCTACATAGACTGTCAAATCAATCTGGGGATATTCTTTCGCCAGATTAAGCATCTGAATCTTCATTCCCTCATAAGGCGCAATGCCCAAAACACGAATATAATTTTTCATAAACACCTCAATAATTTGTTTCATATTTGAACATATTATAACAAGTGCACAAAAAATAAGCAACAAATTTTTTACGTGTTTCAAATGTAAACGATTTAATGACGAATTCAACTTGACGAAAGTAATGGAATTTATGTAAAATGAATATAAACTTGAACCGAAAGGGATTAACAATTTCTATAATAGACAAAAGAAAGAAATTAGCCCTTCTATACTGTTTCAAAATGAAACAACAGGAGGTGGATATATGGTAAAGCTTTTAATCATTGCGGATGATTTCACGGGAGCCCTCGATACCGGGGTGCAGTTTGCGGCCAGAGGCGCAGCAACAATTGTGGTCACAGACTTGAACTATGATTTCCGATCTATTAAAAAAGCAGTGGAAGTTTTAGTAATGGTGGCAGAAACAAGACATCTGCAGCCGAAGAAGGCTTATGAGATTGTGTACAACATCGTGCATAGAGCATTTCAAGCCGGAATTGCTTACATTTATAAAAAGACTGACTCCGCACTGCGGGGTAATATTGGCAGTGAATTAACGGCCCTGATGGACGGGGCAGGAATCGATACCGTACCGTTTCTACCTGCCTTTCCTAAACTGGGAAGGGTTACCAGGGAGGGAATTCACTATATCGATGGTGTACCTGTAGCCCAGAGTGTTTTTGGCAGAGATCCTTTTGAACCGATTCTTAACTCAGCGGTGCCGGATATCCTCAGGCAGCAAACGAATGTGCCTGTATTGATACACCCGCGAATGGAAGCGTATAAGATTACAGAACCAGGTATCCAGATATTTGATGCTGAAACAGATGCAGATCTGGAGCACATTGGAAGAGAACTGGGTACAGAGCGGCTGCGATTCTGTGCAGGCTGTGCCGGATTTGCGGCGGTGCTGGCAGATATGCTGAATTTAAAGGGAGCTGCCCCGAATATACCAAAGCTTGAAGATACACTGTTTATAGTTTGCGGCAGTGTCAATCCGGTAACAATCAGCCAGATGAAGGCGGCAGAGGAACACGGCTTTCCACATGTGAATTTGAATCCTCTTCAAAAACTGGAACCAGGCTGGGTGGATAGTAAGCCGGCTCTCGAATGTGTTCGCAATTGGCTGGCTCAGGCATCCGAGAAGAAACGCTTTATTCTTGATGTAAATGACCCGGAAGGGTGTGAGGATACCGATAACTACGCACAGGAACACAACTTAACAAGGGAACAGCTTCGGGTGCAAATATCGGACAATCTGGCAGCTTTGATGAAACGAATGCTCGACGATGGTCTGAACGCTACTCTTTTGTGTACCGGCGGCGACACGCTTATGGCTTTAATGAAGGCGGTAGATGTTTCGGAGCTTACACCAATCTGCGAAATGGCAACCGGAGTTGTTTTAACAGAATTTATTTATAAAGGAAGAACCTATCATATTATTTCTAAATCCGGTGGTTTTGGAGAAGATGATCTACTTATAAGGTTAGCAGAAATGATTTCCTAAAAATAATAAAATGTGAACGGAGGTAAAATTATGAACTATCCTACTCTTCCCGGTTTGACTTTAGACGGTCGTGTCTATTTCAACGGAGAAATGGGTACTGTGGAATCCATGGTACCTCCCGGCCCTTTTGCCACCTGCCATTCTCCTGCTATGCTGGAGCTGCCAAATGGTGATATGCTGTGCTGCTGGTTTGCCGGAACTTATGAAGGTGAAGCTGACGTGCATATTGTATGTGCCCGTCTTCCAAAGGGTGCCGACAGGTGGACGGAACCGGTTTCCGTTTCCGGGGACCCAAAGCGCAGCGAGCAGAATCCATCTCTGTTTTATGGCCCTGACGGTGCTGTGTGGTGTATGTATACCGCCCAGTTGGACCGAATTGCAGGCAAAGACAACATGCAGTTCACCTCCCAAATCAGATGCCAAAAGAGCTTTGATGGCGGCCTGACCTGGGGTGTCTATGAAACCGTCTTCCCAAGAGAAGGCAGCTTCTGCCGACAGCCAATCCAGATTTTAAAAAATGGCCGTTGGATTTTTGGAAACTGGCTGTGCACCGACTCTTTAGAAGGACTGTCCGGTGATCCCAGTGTATTTCAGATTTCAGATGACCAGGGAGGCTCCTGGCGAATGGTAGAAATGCCAAACAGCCGCGGCCGTGTTCATCCTACCGTTGTAGAGCTTGATAACGGACACCTTGTAGCTTTTATGCGCAGCCGTGAGGCAGACAATGTCTACCGCAGCGAATCTATGGACTGGGGCGAGACCTGGTCAGAACCAAAACCTACTCCATTGCCAAACAATAACTCCTCTATCAGTGCGATCCGCACCAAAAGCGGTCGTGTTGCGGTGGCATATAACCCCACCTGCACTCCGGCTCCCGTTCCAGGCAAAGCTGCATGGCCGGGGCTGCGCTGCCCGGTTGCAGTGGCATTATCCGAAGACGGCGGCCTTACTTTCCCGCTAATTCGCTGGATGGAACGTGGTGAGGGGTATGTCGGTGAGGAGAACAAAACAAACAACAAACAGTATGAATACCCTTATCTGATGCAGAGCAGCGATGGCAGACTGCATCTAACCTACGCAGCCTATACCCGTAAATGCATTAAATACGTTAGCTTTACGGAAGAAGACGTTATCGGTGCAAAGCGTGAGAATGTCGGTGTTTACAACCCTACCTCCGGCGAGGGTACAAAATAGGCCATATACACAAGAAAGTCTTACACTAAATAATTACCAAAAGGAGTGATATCAGATGCAGACTGTATATAATTTAAAAATGCCCCATGCTGTCTACGGCGGTGAAAACTCAATTGATAATATCACTGCAATCTTAAAGAATAATAAAGTTAAACGTGTAGCCATGTTTACCGATAAGGGAATACTTTCCTCCGGCTTGTTTGATTTACCGGAAGCTGCAGTAAAGGCTGCTGGAGCAGATTACTATGTGCTGGACGAGATCCCACCGGAGCCCTCCTACACTGCGGTGCAGAATATTGTTGACAGGTTCAAAGAAAGCGGTGCAGATATGATTATTGCCTGCGGCGGCGGCAGTGTTATAGATGCCGCCAAGCTGGCCAGTGTCCTTGTAACCGGGGAATACGGAGTAAAGGAACTGCTGGATGAGCCTGGACGTGCGAAAAAGTGCGTTCCAACCATTCTGATACCCACCACTGCCGGCACCGGTGCGGAGGTAACTCCAAATGCCATTGTGGCAGTACCGGAAAAAGAGTTAAAAGTTGGCATAGTAAACGAAAATATGATTGCCGATTATGTAATTTTAGATGCCCGTATGATTAAAAATTTACCCAGACCGATAGCTGCCGCTACCGGCGTGGATGCCTTGGCTCATGCCATTGAGTGCTACACCAGCAAAAAGGCCAATCCATTCTCAGACACCTTTGCAATGGAAGCTCTGGATCTGATTTTGAACAATATTATCCCCGCCTGTGATGATCCCGAGGCAATGGAAGCGAAGAACAAGATGCAGATTGCTGCATTCTATGCCGGAATTGCCATCACAGCATCCGGTACCACGGCAGTTCATGCGCTAAGCTATCCTTTGGGCGGTAAGTACCACATTGCTCACGGTGTTTCCAATGCGATCTTACTGGCCCCGGTTATGCGTTTCAATGCACCGGTATGTAAGGAACGTCTGGCTTTAGCCTATGACCGCTGCTGCCATGACACCAATAATATCTGCCAAACAACGGATGAAAAGGCAGAGTGGGTTATTAAGCGGCTTGAGTCAATCGTACGCCATTTAGAAATCCCGACCAGCTTAAAGGAATTTGGTGTTCCACCGGAAGATTTGGATGGCTTGGTAGAAGCCGGAATGCAGGTGCAGCGCTTGCTGGTAAATAATATGCGTCCTGTGACTCCAGAGGATGCAAGAAATCTGTATTTAGAAATCCTATAAATTATTATGTAAATAGAAAAGGAGAGCGCTATTATGAAGAAAGTTGAATTAAAAGGAATTATCCCACCGATTTTAACCCCTATGAATCCCGATGAATCCATCAATATGGCGGAACTGGGCAACCAGATTGAACGTATGCTGGAGGGAGGCGTTCATGGACTGTTCCCCTTCGGAACCAACGGCGAAGGTTACATCCTGAGTGAAAATGAAAAAATTCAGATCCTTGAGGCTACGATTGACCAGGTAAAAGGACGTGTCCCGGTATATGCTGGTACCGGCTGCATTTCCACGGCGGATACGATTCGCATCAGCAAGAAAGCTCAGGAGCTTGGCGCAGATGTGCTGTCCATTATCACTCCCAGCTTTGCTCTCGCTTCACAAAAAGAGCTTTACGATCACTATGTGGAAATTGCAAAGCATGTAGACATTCCCATCGTGCTTTACAATATCCCTGCACGGACAGGCAATAAACTGCTTCCTGAAACCGTTGCAAAATTGGCTAAAGATGTAGACATCATCATGGGTGCCAAAGACTCCAGCGGTGACTGGGATAACCTGCTGGCTTATATAAACCTTACTAAGGACCTGGATAAAGACTTCCGCGTCTTATCCGGAAACGATGCCTTAATTCTTCCTTGTCTGGAGGCAGGCGGTGCAGGCGGTATTGCAGGCTGTGCCAATGTATATCCTCATGTTCTGGCATCAATTTATGAACTATTTACGGCTGGTAAGCTTGAAGAGGCTAAAGTCGTTCAAGACTCCATCGCCTCCTTCCGTGCCGTATTCAAATATGGTAACCCGAACACAGTTGTTAAAAAGGCTGTTTCTCTGCTTGGTTATCCGGTAGGCGACTGCCGCCGTCCATTCAATTACTTATGTGACGAAGGCATTGACGCACTCAAACAAGTTTTGAAGGAAAACGCCGACAAAGGGATGAACTAATATGAGTATGCAATTTAAACCTGTTATAGGCATTTCTATGGGGGATCCCTTTGGAAATGGCCCGGAAATCACTGTTTGTACAATGGCAGATGCGAATATCTACGAACGATGTAAACCCTTAGTAGTAGGTGACGAGTCTTCTATGCGTTACGCTCTGAAGGTGGCCCGGAAAGTTCATGGGATTCATCTGGAGCTGAATGTGGTTTCCACACCGGACGAAGGCAAGTACACCTATGGCACCATCGACCTAATGGATTTGAAATTGGTTCCTGCGGACGAAATTCCGGATACCTCCGAACTTGAGGTACCAAAGCCTTTTGGTGTGGGAGCCTGTGCCCTGGGAGGCGAAGCAGCTTTTCAGTATGTTGTAAAAGTGATTCAGCTGGCTATGGATGGACAGATTGATGCTACGGTTACCAATGCTCTGAGCAAGGAAGCCATAAACATGGCTGGCCATCACTACTCAGGCCATACCGAGATTTATGCTGAATACACTGACACACCTAAGTACACCATGATGCTGGCTCACGGCGATCTGCGGGTAGTCCATGTTTCCACTCATGTGTCCTTACGAGAAGCTTGTGACCGTGTCAAGAAAGATCGTGTCCTGGATTGCATCCGCATTGCCAACGAAGGCTGCAAAGCACTGGGAATTAAAGAACCTAAAATTGGAGTTGCAGGACTGAATCCCCACTGTGGTGAGAACGGCATGTTCGGCTGGGAGGAAGTGAAAGAAATCCAGCCTGCCATTGAGGCTGCCATGGCTGAGGGCATCCTTATCCCTGAAAAGAGGCCTACTCCTCCCGATACCGTGTTCTCTAAGGCACTGGGCGGATGGTATGACATTGTTGTGGCCATGTACCACGATCAAGGTCACATCCCGCTAAAGGTAAAAGGCTTTGTTTATAACCGTGAGGAAAAGCACTGGGAGGCTGTCGAAGGTGTTAACGTAACCTTAGGGTTACCTATCATCCGTGCCAGCGTGGATCATGGCACCGGCATCGACCTTGCAGGCAGCGGCCGTTCCAGCGCGCTGAGCCTGGTAAATGCCATTGATTATGCAATCCTTATGGTTAATGCCAAGAAAGAAAACTAATTTATTTGGTATATACACCGTACATGCTTTTCCAAGGTCGGCTTTCAAGCATATTGCCAAATAGAATGCTTGAATTGATACAATATAACCAAATGCAAAAAAATAATCCTATATAAGAGAGAGGAATTCAAACAAATGACTATTCCAATGATTATTGCCCTTGCTATCACTATATTCATGATTATATTAATCATGACAGAGAAACTTCCATTTGGTGCACCCCCAATTCTCGCATGTCTTCTGTTGGTTCTTTTTGGCATAACCGATATCAAGACTGCCTTCGGAGGGTTTTCCAACTCTACCATTGTTATGCTTGCCTCCTTCATGGCAATCATTGCTGCTTTACAAAAGACCAGTTTTATTACTTCCTTTAGAAAAACAATGTATAACATGGCCAGCAAAGGTGGATTTAGGGCTTATGTACTGTTGATTCTTGTGGTTATGCTAGGTTGCAGCCTTTTCGGCACAGGCTCAACGGCATACTATGTTCTTACGCTAGGCATTTTATCCACCATACCGTTCAATGAAAAGTTACCAGGTTCCAAAATTATTGCGTCTGCCGGCTTCGCAGCCAACCATCCTCTTATTCCTATGAACGTAGCGCTGCAATACGGTATTGTTGTTGCAGTTCTGCAGTCTGCCGGAGCAGTTGTTGGTAAGGTTAACTTAGTGAGATTCTCTATTGTGAACTTAATACTTTCCTTGGCCTATCTGACATGGTGCTTACTTGCGTACAAAAGACTACCTAGCCATCCTATCGCAGCAATAACCGAAGATGGTAAGGATCATGGCGAAAAAGCATCCGAATTACCAAAATGGAAAGAGTACACTACTTATGCAGCCTTTGTTGCTGCTGTTGCTGGTATGCTTCTTCAAAGTAAAATTGGCGATGCAGGCTATGTAATTCCAGGTTTGGCTGTAGCTGTAATACTGGCTGTCAAAGTTTTGGATTTCACTGAAATTCGCAACAGTATCGGGGCTCCCATCATTTTGATGTCTGCCGGTGTTATTGGTATTGCCGATGCTCTTGGTAGTACAGGCCTAACCGCTTTAGTTGGCGAAACTGTAGCTAATATGCTTGGTACCAGCATTAATCCTTTCCTTCTGATTTTTGCCTTCTGTGTTCTGACCAGTGTACTAGCAACTCTTACAGGTTCCACCCTTGGTACGGTATATATCTTTGCACCTCTGGCTATTGCTACCTGCCTAAGTTTAGGGTTAAATCCGACTGCAGCAGCAGCCGCAATTGTAGTTTCAGGCTGGAATGGCCACTTCCTGCCGATTGACGGTATGCCGGCTATGGTAATGGGTATTGGTAACTACAAGTTAACCGAGTTCTGGAAATTCACAATTCCGATGTACTTCATCCGCCTGCTTGCTTTGTCTGCTGGAGCTTTGTTAATGTTCCCTATGTAAGCTTATAAATTACTTAAATGAATGGTAGCTTTTTGATCCATTTCGGCCTTTATTGCGTAAGAGAGATCTATGGTCTCTCTTGTCGCAAACGGCAAACAGTCGCTACAAAATTAGTAGTGGATGAACCCATTCAATCTGTACAATAAAATATTATACTTAATATGATGCAGTGATTGAACGCATTTATTATGTATCAAAAAAATCAAACTTGTATGAATCGGATAATTATATACAATCCTAGAAAGAGGTATGATTATGAATAATAAATTTGAACTTGAACATATCGGCATTAACACACCAAATGCTGAGGAGGCTGAAAATCTGGCAAAACTTCTGAGCATGATGTTTAACCTGGAGCCTCGCCACGGACAAAAGTCCGAATTTGGCGGCCAATACTTTGAGTGTATGAAGGCTCCATTCCTGGGTGCAAATGGTCATATTGCTATGCGTACACCTAATTTAACCGCTGCCGAAGAAGAATTGAAAGAGAAAGGCTTTTCCTTTAATATGGATACTGCCGCATATACCGAGGATGGCAAATTAAAGAACGTCTATCTGGACGGCGAGTTTGGCGGCTTTGCTATTCATATTATGCAAAAGTAACGGAAAAACCAATTCAAGCAACACCTAGAATTCAACTACAGATTTTACTGTGCCTAAATAATATAATAACAAGCTTGTTCAGTTGTCTCATATTGAGCCTTCTGAACAAGCTTTCTTTTTTTAAATTATATAAAATGATTCAAGGCGGCAATAGGTTTAACTGAGTTTTGTCATATACTAACCGGACATGACTCATTTTCTTTCACTTTACATAGTTTTTTTTTCTATTATACTTAAATTGAGATCTTATGATAATTAAGAATCCATCAGGAAAAAATAACCGTAAAATGAATCATAATCAATGTATAACATTTTTGCATAGAGCTTTAAAATCTAGTATAATGGGATTACGATTTGACCGCTGCACTATAAGTAAAAAGAAAAGGAGGGCTATCCATGAAGTTGACACCGCGGAGTAAAAAGCTGATATTACTTTTATTAGAAAAGGATAATTTTATAACAGTACGCTGTATCGCTGAGTCAATCCAGGTAAGTTCAAGGACAGTCCTTCGGGAATTGATTCACATAGAGAACTGGCTGAATAGCAGGAACATTATTCTGGAGAAGAAAAAGGGCAGCGGTATCCGGATTAGCTTACAGGGTAAGGAAAGAGAAGACTTAAGAAATGAGATAGAGAGTGAGAAAGCGGATATGGTTTATTCGCCGGAGCAAAGGCTTATTTTATTAAAGGCAGAGCTTTTGAAAAATTCCGGTATCACGAAGCTCTATACCTTAACTACGTTATTGGATGTTACGGAAGGCACCATCAGTGCGGATCTGGACAAGCTTGACACCTGGATGAACAAATTCCAGTTAAAGATTAATAAAAAACCTGGGCTGGGAGTGTATGTAGAAGGAAATGAAATATCGGTCAGGAGTGCAATTATATCCCTGATCTATGAACAGGTCCATGAAGCGGAATTAATTAATATTATATTTAATTTTAATAAAGAAAAAGAAGCCTTTAACCTGGATCTGATTAAAACCAGAATGAACCAAGGGATTCTTGATACTATGGATATGAATAACCTGGTGCTGGCGGAACAGCTCCTTAAAAACGTGGAACATCAGATGGGCTGCCAGTTTGCGGATAATTCTCATATCGCACTGATATTAAGAATCAGCGTAACACTCCAGCGTTGTTATAGGAATATGCTTATCCATGATATCGGTGATCTGAAAAAAGAGGTACCTAAAGATAAACTATATTACCTGGTGAAAGAGTGGTTTGTTTTACACGGAAACCTCTTATCCTTTGAGGTTTTGGAAGAAGAAATTAAGTACCTTGTAATCCATATCAGAGGTGCCGAGATACAGGAGAGGTACGGCAGTGATACTGGGCAGGATAGCCAGGACCTTAAATATATGGAATTAACAAAGGAAGTTATATTTATTGCAGAAAGGGAGACGGGAATTTATCTTGAGGACAATCAGAAATTACTGAGGGGCCTTGCTGCGCATCTTAAAATGGCTATATACCGGATAAGAATGCACCTGGATATTATGAATCCCTTATTAGAGGATATAAAGGATATGTATCCCGATTTGTTTCAGACCGCCGGTAAATGTGCTGCATTTATAGAAGAAAAAGAAGAAATTTCGATACCGGAAGATGAAATTGCATATCTGGCCACGCATATCGGCGCCGCTGTAAAAGAAGAAAAAAATAATTCCCTTCAAATATACCGGGCGGTAGTTGTATGTACCAATGATGTCGGGGCAGCCCAGTTACTGGTATCAGAAATTGAACGGGTATTTCCGAGTATTCGGATCACTTCAATTATTTCTGTAATAGATATGAATATTGACCAATTAATGCAAAAGCGTATTGATCTCATTATTACCACGGTTGAACTGCAGGCTACAAAACTTCCCTTCATACTGGTTGGCCCTATACTGAATGAGGTCGATAAGAGACATATACGGGAAGTATTAGAGAATTTTTTACCTGATAATATAAATTATGGCAGAATAAGAACAGCTCAGTTTAAAGACAAACTAAATAAACTGAAACGATATAGCAGTAATATTCTGCAAATTATAGATAATTTCCTGTTTATCGAGCAGGTTGCTGCAGAAAATACCGAAGTGTTAAGCCATTTCATCATCCGCTCTCTGGCAAAATCAGGCGAAGACAGGCTCCAGCTTGAAAAAGACCTGGAAAATAAGGAAAAGAAAGGTTCTGCGATTCTATGCCGGAAAAGAATGGTTTTATATCACCTGCGGTCAGAAGTAGTCAGAGAACCGGGGATGGCAGTACTAAAGCTGAAAGATTCCATTGACATCCAGGAGAAAGATGGGTTTCTGCAAAAAGCAGATACCTTTATCGTGTTGTCGATGCCGGTGGATACTGACAGCAGTGCGCTGGAAATATTAAATGAGATCACCAGGAAAATCATTAGCAGTGATTTTGCAATAACCTTAAAACAATGCGGCAGAGAAGAAATAGTGATTGAAATGAACGCTATTTTAGATAATTTTATACAAAGTAAAGTACTGGATAATAATATTAAATGAGTTATGTCATATACTGACCGGACATAACTCATTTTCTTTATCTTTACAGTAACTTTGTTTCTGTTTATACTTTTCTTACAATAACCTGTTAATTTGCATGAATTAAGTGCGGCCATCTTAAAAAAGGAGAAAATAATATGGAAAAAGTAACAGTAACCGTAACAAACCCGGTAGGATTGCATGCCAGACCGGCAAGCTTGCTTACTAAACTTGTAAAAGGATTTGAATGTGATATTGAATTTTATAAAAATGGAGATGAAAGTAAGAAACATCAGCCTAAAAGTATTTTATCTGTAATGGCCCTGGGAGCCGTTAAAGGCGACCAGTTAACCTTTGAAGCGAATGGAAAAGATGAAAAGGCAGCAATCAAAGCGATTGAAGAGTTTGTTAAGAACGGATGCGGAGAATAGGAGATTTAAGCATGCATACCATAAAAGGAGCACCTATTTCACCTGGAATAGCAATCGGTAAAGTTTATTTAAAAAAGTCTGCTTCGGAAGAGATAAGCTTTCATAAGGCGGTTAACTTAGAAACAGAAAAGAAAAGATTCAAAGATGCCAGAGACTTAGCAGTAAAACAAGTGAATGATATATACAATGACATGCTTCATTCAAAGGGAGAAGAGGAAGCAGCTATATTCTCAGCCCATATCGAAATGTTAAATGACATAGAGTTTATTAGTGGTGTGGAGAAGATCCTGGATGAATCGGGCTGCAGCTCAGAATGGGCGGTTAAAACAGTAAGGGATAATTTAGTTGAACTCTTTGAAGCTTTGGATGATGAATACATGAGAGAAAGGGCTATGGATATAAAAGATATCAGCGGAAGGGTAATCAGAATCCTAAACGGTAATCTAAAGAATGATTCCTTTAGATTAAACGAGCCGGTAATCATTATTTCGGATGATTTAGCACCCTCTGATACTGCCCAGATGAATCCGGAGCTTGTTTTAGGTATTATTAACGAGTCCGGAGGGCCAACCTCCCACGCTGCTATTATTGCAAGGATGCTTGGCATACCTTTTGTGATTTACCCTCAAATTACTTCCCTTGTAAAAAACGGCCAGATGATGGCTCTTGATGGAGAAGAAGGTACAATCGAGCTGGAGGTAAATGACGAAACTCTTAAGGTTTACCTCAGTAAGCAGGAAATGTTTAACCAAAGAAAATTGCAGCTGGAAAAATTAAGAGGCACAAAATCCATTACCAAGGATGGCCATGAGATTCTATTGGCAGGTAATATTGGTGCACCGGAAGATGCGGATAAAGTTATAAAGCAGGACGGGCACAGCATTGGTCTGTTTCGGACAGAATTTTTATATATGAACAGGGAGAACGGCCCCACAGAGGAGGAGCAGTTTGCCGCATATAAAGAAGTTGCGGAAAAAATGCAGGATAACCCGGTGGTTATCCGGACTTTGGATATCGGAGGAGATAAGGAAGTTGATTATCTTAAAATCCCAAAAGAAGAAAATCCGTTTTTAGGATACCGTGCCATACGCCTCTGCCTGGACCGTGTATCATTCTGGAAAGTACAGTTAAGAGCATTGCTTCGAGCTAGTGTATTTGGCAATATCCATATTATGTTTCCCATGATCATATCCATGGATGAATTATTACAGGCAAAGCAGATATTAGAGGAAGTAAAAAAAGAATTAAAAAGCGAAGGAATTACTTTTGATGAAAATATACCCGTCGGAATGATGATGGAAACACCTGCGGCAGCGCTGATGGCGGATGTTTTTGCGAAAGAGGTCGATTTCTTTAGTATCGGTACCAACGACCTGATCCAATACACTATGGCAGTAGACCGCATGAACAGCAAAGTTGCCCATTTGTATTCCCAGTATGATCCGGCGGTACTTCGTTTTATTAAAAAGATTGTGGAAAGTGCCCATGAAAACGGGATTTGGGTAGGTATCTGCGGAGAAGCCGCAGCAGATAAAACGCTGCTTCCCCTCTGGGTAGGATTGGGATTGGATGAACTTAGCATGTCGCCGGTTACCATTCTTCAAATACGTGAACAGATACAAGGACTGTCAAAAGTGTCCTGCGAGGAATTAGTTAATAAAACTTTATTATTAAAAACTGCAAAAGAAGTTGAGGAAACGTTGAAAAAATACGAATGAACGGATGAGTATTGGGAGGATATCTTATGACTCAAGAATGTTTAGATAATGATAAGGTTATAATAGAGGAGCCGGAAACAGACAAACCGGAAAAAAATGAAAATACTGCGCAGAAAGAGCTTGTATATTCAATGATAGCAGAAGTTGACACGAATCTTCAGGAAGTCGTGGAATCTTTTGTTGAAGCCTCTTCAAAAGCAGAAGAAGGTAATGAGGTCATCAACAAAGGTATTAACCAGATGTCGACCATCCGGGAAAATTTTGGTTCTGTAATACAGGCAATTAACACGCTGGGAACAAAATCCAGGGATATAATGAATATTGTTAAAATGATCACAAAGATTGCGAAACAAACCAATCTGCTGGCATTAAACGCAGCCATTGAAGCCGCAAGAGCTGGAGAACAGGGAAGAGGCTTTACGGTAGTGGCGAGTGAAGTCAGGAAGCTGGCGGAACAATCCTCTAATGCAGCAAGGGATATTGGAGAATTAATATACTCCATACAGTCAGATATTAATCATACAGGAGAAATCATAAAAGTAGTTAACAATGATGTGGAAACAGGTGAGTCATTGATTACTGTTGCCGGAGAAACTTTTAACAGTATCTTTAATGATATTGAGGCTGTTTCAAATCAAATTATGAATATGTCGGTATCCATGGAAAAAGTCTTTTCTGTTATGAAGGATATTACGACTGATTCATAATTGGTAATACTTTCAATTTCTAATAATGCAATAATTGTATCAGAGTTGAGAAGGTATGTATGAATTCGACAATGCGATAAATGCCGTCCGCAATTTAATTTAGCGGTTATAACTATTAATTTATAAATAAAGTAACATTATTTGACATATTGAAGAGAAATAAGTGCTGATAAAATGTTTTTTGTGTGAAATTTGCACATTTAATAGTTGACAGAATAAAAGTATTGAGTTATAATTTTGTTAGATTGAGGAATGTTACTTGAGTAAATGCTCCGAGGCATCACCTACATCACCTGTTAATGGTGAAGGTGCCTTGGGGTTTTTTTTGTCTGTTTATAAGGAGTAAAGAGATGTTTAAGTTATTTAATCATAAAATTGAGTTATACTCTCCAATTGATGGAGAAGTTATAGATCTTGAATTAGTTCCGGATAAAGTGTTTGCGCAGAAGCTGATGGGGGATGGCATTGGGTTAATAAATAACTCAAATAAAGTCTATGCCCCCTGTGATGCCACAGTAACTATGGTACCGTATACGAAACATGCCGTTGGTCTGGTAACTAAGAATGGAGCAGAAATTTTGATTCATGTTGGATTGGATACGGTCAACTTAAATGGCGAAGGAATGGAAATACATGTTAAAGAGGGAGACAAAGTCAGAAAAAATGACTTGCTTATTTCTTATGATCAAGATTTCATGAAAGCTAGGAATATCAACCTGATTACACCGATGGTTATTACAAATTCGAGTGAATATAAAGTTGATATCACGGTATGTAATACAGCTATTGATAGAAATACTAAGGTGGCAGAAATTAATAAACAGTAATCAAAAGGCAGGTGAGAACTTATGAAGGCAATTAAAAGGTTTAACAATAACATTGTTCTGTGCATCGATAACAATGGACATAAGCTTCTTGCTTTTGGCAAAGGGCTTGGTTTTCATCAATTACCATATGAGGTTGCTTTGTCAGAAATTGAGAAAACCTATTACGATGTAAGCCCATCAATATTGGCAGTAATAAGTGATCTACCCGAAGAAATGATTGAAGTAGCAACAAAAATTGTAGACTATGCAAATGCCGTTATTGATGAATCAATTAGTTCCAGCATTGTTTTTACACTGGCAGATCATATTAATTTTGCGTGTAAAAGAAACAAGGAGAACATGAACATCAAGCTGCCTATTATATGATGTTGGGGTCGAATAGCCCCTCTTAGCACCTTGAAAACTACACACATTTTTTTAATTTCTGGTATAATAGCGTTATCAGAAAGGTGGTACTTATATGTCATTCCATACGAACAGTTCACAGCA
>JAEZSL010000192.1 GCA_023443925.1 Bacillota bacterium
CTACTGCCAGTAATAAAGTGAATAATTTTTTTTGCATCTTCAGTCTCCTTCATATATATATATTAATCCCTAAATAATACTTTCCATATAATTCTATTGAATAAAAGTGAATAAACTGTGAACACACCATTAAAGTATTAATAAAACATTTACTTTTTTATTAAATAGAAGTTAAAATTGAATTAGAAAATCAATTATCCTCTAGAAAATCCTTCTTTACCTAAATTCTTCTTAATTAAGGGTAGCCCATCTGTCGTAGTTGATTTAAGCACATTTGTCAATAAAGAAGACAAGTTTTTCAATATACCATAAAAGGGAGGTATACCCGGTCAGAATAATTCTGCCGAAAAATACCTCCCTGTTATACCAGCAGTCTTTGGTGTGATTTATTCTATACTAACGGTACAAGTCAATTTTTTCCCCTCTACTTTTGCATAGATTCTTGCCGTACCTTTTGAAACACCGGTCACCTTGCCAAATCGGTTTACCCTGACTATGGAGGTATTGCTGCTGGACCAGCGGGCACCGAATATATATCCCTTAATATGGAGTCTGGTGCTTTTTCCGGTTTTAAGAGTTATTTTACTTTTACTAATGTCGATTACCCGGACCCTGCACTTAAGAATTTTGTCTTTATATTTTACCCTGATGACGGTAGTACCAACCCGGTATGCAGTCACAGTCCCTAATAAATTGACATCAGCTACTTTTATGTCTGTGGAGGAAAAGCTCATTCTTTTATTAACATTTTCAAGTTTTATGCGGAATTCTTCACCCTTTACTAAAACAATATCTTCCTTATTTAACCGGGCTTTCATAGGATTGAATATTTTGTTAAAGTAAAACAGGGAGGTGTGAGGCACTATAAGATACCATAATAACGCAAGGAATGCAATGTAATATATGATAGAAACAGCACCATGGAATTGGAATAATTGTAATATTTTGTTCTTTTTCAATTTCCGCTCTTCCTTTTATGTCTCTTATGACATTTTATTATTACATTTTGTCCCCTATGCTTATTCTTAGGTTAGCACCTCTAACCGTCTCATCCTATTCCACACTTTTTAACGATTCAACCATGTCTATTTTGCGCAGTTTGTAAAACATTACATAATTTACAAAGAGGGAAAATCCAAAGGTAAGCAGAATACTGAAAACATAGCTGACGGATTTAATATTACGGCCAAACATAATATTATCAATTTCCGTTGTCAGAATAACCAGGCGGTGCAGTAAAATTCCCATCCCGATACCTGCCAGACAACCGATTACCGTTAGCATCATATTTTCCCGGTATACATAGGCTGCGACTTCAATATCCTGAAAACCTAAAACCTTTAAAGTTGCAAGTTCACGCTTTCTCTCATTAATATTAATATTGTTCAGATTATATAGCACGATAAATGCAAGTAAACCCGCCGATATAATTAAAACGTATACAACCAGATTCAAACTGTTAAGCATATCATTGATCCGGTTCTGAAATTCTGAGGTAAAAGATACCGAGGTTATTAAGTCATTGCCCAGCAGATCGGACGCAAAATCCGCCTCATTAATGGAGAGCTGCTCCTGGGTTTTGATATACATTTTATTATAAACCGGTGCGGCTTTGTATAATTCTTCATATAGCCGGGGTGTCATAAAGATATAGTGTAGCATATAATTTTCCACAATATCCGCAACCTTTACGGTAATGCTTTTTGTATCCCCGTCCTTTATGATTATGGAATCACCGGCAGAAACTTTTAATAAACTTGCCAGTTTTTCCGTTATGATGATTCCGTCATCACTTAATTGGACAGACCTGTGGGTGATTCTGTCACGGAGAATAATATAATCACTTAAGGTATTGATATCTTCCGGTACGATAAGAGAAGTACTTTTGCTTAAACTTCCATTCCCGGCATCCACGTTTATATCTAAAACGGAAGCTGCCTTCTCAATCCGGTTATCCCCCTGCAATGTCCTCAGTAATTCGTCTGACTTTTCTTTACCGGTATCATCCTTTACCGTAATTGTTGCATCCTGCTGCCATAACTCTACATATTGAATGTCCGACATTGCACCAATGGAATCCTTCAGGCCAAAACCGACTAAGAGCAGCGACATACAGCCGCCAATACCAAATACTGTCATAAAGAACCGTTTTTTATACCGAAGAAGATTTCTGACGGTTGCTTTGGAAGTAAAATTCAAATGCTTCCATAACCAGGGAATTCTCTCCAGGATTACCCGCTTTCCAAGCTTGGGTGCTGCGGGCCGCATTAGCTGTGCCGGTGTGGACATAAGTTCCTTATAACAGGCAAAATAAACAGCCAGTGTTGTGCAGGCTACCGCAATCAGGGTGGAGAAGGCACCGTAATAAAGATTATAGGGTGTTATTACCTCCGGCAGATTTTTATATAGTATGGCATATGCTGTAATTATAACCTTGGGCAGAATTTGTTCTCCGATCAGTACCCCGATTATACTGCCTAATAAACTGGCGGAGAGGGAATACAGTATATACTTGCCTGCAATGGAACCTTTACTGTATCCTAATGCTTTTAGGGTGCCGATCTGGGTTCTTTGTTCTTCTACCATACGGGTCATGGTGGTTAAACTGACCAATGCGGCCACCAGAAAGAATATAACCGGAAATACTTTACCGATATTGCCGATCCGCTCCGAATCCTGGCCATATTCCACGTAAGTCTGTATGGTATTCCGGTCAAGTACGTACCATTCGGGATAGTCGACATCATCCAGTTCTTTTTCCGCATTCCGGATCTTTTCTCTGGCATCCGCAAATTCTTTATCTGCGGTCCGGACTCCGTCTTTATACTCATCTTCCTTTTCAGCCAAAGTTGTTTTCGCGTCTTTTAACTCGTCTTCCTTCTCCGACAATAGTTTCTCCGAGTCTTTTATATCTTTTTCGGCTTTGACAAGCTTTGCTTTTCCTGATGCGATTTCTGCTTTGCCTTTATTTATTTCTTCCCATTTTTCTGCTATGACAGCCTCACCGGAACTTATCTTTGCTTCTTCCTTTGCAAGTGCCTTATCTCCAGCGGTAATCTTACCCTGTTCCTTATCCAGTTTTACTTTTGCGGCATCCAGTTTAATCTTGGATTGATTAAGTGTTTCCAAACCGGCCTTTAATTCGCTTTGCTGTTTTATCAAATTTTCTTCTGCCGCTAATAGCTGCTGCCATTGATCCGGATATATATCCTTCGCCGGTTCCAATTCTGATTTTTGTTTCGCCATATCTTCAAGACCTGCGGTCAGCTGTGTTTCCTTGCCTGTAAGATCCTTATATGCCGTATTATAGCTTTTCAGAGATTTATTATAATCTTTGTAACCGGCCGCCAGGGCAGCGGCACCGCTATTTAGTTCTTTACGTTTACCTGCCAGAAGTTCTTTTCCTTTTTTTAATTCCGCTGCAGAAGCATTCAGTTCTTTTTCACCGGCCGCCAGTTTGGTTTCGGAATCGTGTAATTTCTCTTTATTCCTGGTAATTTCTGCTTTACCGTCTTCTAAATCTGCTTTGCCATCTAAGAGCTTAGCCTCACCGTCTTTGATTTCATTTTTACCGTCTTCTAATTTATCAGCAGCATCGGCCAGTTTCTGATTAGTCTCCTCTTCATTTTCCTTCAGTTCGATTTTAGCATCCTCAATTTCTTTTGAGGGATCTTTTAAAACCTCATCATATCTGGCTTTTTCACGGGAATCTGCAATTTCCTTAATCTGATCGACTACCCCTTCCACCTTATCATCATAAGCATCCGTATAACTGGTCAGTTCTTTTGCATCGTCGACCAAGGCATAAATTTCCGTGTAAGCTTCCATAGCAAAAGCATCGGCCGGAACTACAATAAAGCTGTTAACCTTACCGTTTCCAATGGAACTGTTGCCGCGGTCGAAGGATAGGTAATAAGAAGAGTTACCCGTTCCAACAATTTTATAACTGCTGTTTGTAAGGCTTTTATCCAGTGCATCCTTTGTTCCGGAATGAAATTCAATGGTATCACCTATTTTATAGCCGGTATCCGTCAGAAACTGGGGATCTGCCAGACACTCGGAAGTGTCTGCCGGAAGTCTTCCTTCCAGTACATTTATCTGGTTCATCTTATCCGTCCGAGACATTACCTTTACGACAGTTTCCGTATCCTTGGCATTGCATAGTACATCAACGGAATAGGCCGGTTCTGCATCCTTAACTCCCTTAACCTGCCTGATGGCCTCTACATCATCCTCTGTCAGCCCAAGAGTGCTTAAAACCCGTATATCCATTAACTGAGTGCTGTCATAATAATGGTCGGCAGAAATTTTCATATCCGGCTGGGAAGCTCTGATGCCGGAGAAAAATGCCACACCAAGTGCCACAATCAGCAGGATGGATAAGAATCTGGCGATGCTTCTCTTTATTTCAACTTTAAAATCCTTTGCTAAAGCTTTTTTCTTCATAGCGCTCCCATCATTACCATTCGATGGTTTCTACTGAAACCGGGTTTTCATTTATCACCAATTTACTTACCTTACCGTTCTTAATCTTAATAACGCGGTCTGCCATGGGGGCTATGGCAGAGTTATGGGTAATCACTACCACTGTCATACCTCTTTCACGGCAGGTATCCTGCAGTAATTTTAATATTGCTTTTCCGGTATTATAATCCAAAGCACCTGTAGGTTCATCGCACAGAAGTAGTTTGGGGTTTTTGGCTAAAGCCCTTGCTATGGACACTCTCTGCTGTTCGCCGCCGGATAACTGGGCGGGGAAGTTTTTTAAGCGGTCCCCCAGACCTACCTGATTTAAAACTTCTTCGGCATTCAGAGGATTTTTACAGATCTGCAGGGCAAGCTCCACATTTTCCAAAGAAGTCAGATTCTGCACCAGGTTGTAAAACTGGAAAACGAAACCGATATCTTCCCTCCTGTATTGTGTCAGCTGCCTGGCGTTAAAACCACTGATATCAACTCCGTCCACGACGATACTGCCTTCACTGCTGGTATCCATACCGCCTAATATATTAAGCACCGTTGTTTTACCGGCGCCACTGGGGCCGACAATTACAACAAACTCACCCTTCTCAACCTGAAAATCAATTCCGTCAACGGCATGGATGGTAACCTCTCCCATACAATACGTCTTTTTTACATTTTTTAATTCCACATATGACGACATACTAAAACTCCTGTTCTTATTGCCAAATTTACCAACTGTCGGTTTATTGTTCTTAGAATTATACTACTTATTAAAATTTATTACTACTATTATAAAATTAAAATTTTTGTATATTTTGTAAAATTTTTATTACC
>JAEZSL010000014.1 GCA_023443925.1 Bacillota bacterium
TCTCTCCGTCTCCAAGGACCACATAAGTACGGTAGGAGCGTTTATCCAGCTTTGCTGCAAGGGCCATTCCAACTCCAAGGGCTATTCCATGTCCAAGGGAGCCTGCATTCATCTCAATTCCCGGGATGTCCGTATTGGGATGTCCGATAAATCTTGAGTTATAAGCACTAAATGTTTTGATTGCTTCCTGTTTATCAAAATATCCCAGATCTCCCAATACCGCATATAAAGCGTCCGCACAATGTCCTTTGCTCATGATAAAGCGGTCACGGTTCGGGTCATTCACGCTGTTCGGTGAGGTATTCATAACTTTATAATAAAGAACCGTCAGTATATCGATAACGCTTAAATCGCCTCCAATATGACCCGCTTTTGAATTGTAAATCATCTCAATGATATCACGCCTCAGTTCGTATGTTTTTTTTGTAAGACTGTCCATACCTAACCTCATTTCTGTGCTGCCAAACAGATAAACTGCAAAACAGATTCACAGCCGAATCTGTACAACCGGTTTGTGTGGCAGCACTGACACAATCCAGCTAAATGTAATTGATTATATCTCCTCTGAAATGTATGTTAATTATTCGCCGCGGATATAGGCTTTTACCTCTTCTTCGTTGTCATCGTATAAATCAGCTTTGAAGCCTAAGTATTTGCAGGCTTCATAAAGCACCGGTACAACATCCATGTGAATGCCTACGCAATGATGGATGTATGGGCCTTCCACAATTTTAGCCTCCAGCTTTTTCAAGTTCTTAACTTCCACCCATACATAGGTGCCTTTTGTATAGGGGCCGGGTATTCCCTTTGCATTTCCCAGCAACAGGGAATATTCCCCGTTATCACCGTCAAATCTGCATAGTGTCATTTCACCATGTTTTGCCTCTGCTTCCACTGCCCCGGGATGAGAAAAGGCTAAAGGATATCCAATCTTAGGTTTGCAGGAAGCACAGGAAACAGGCCAGGGACCGCAGTGCTGCAACAGTTCTCCGTTTTCATTGTCCGGATGCCGTACGGTCCAGTCTGCAAAGAAAGTACGGGCTTCATCCATCCCTGCTGCCTCACACAGAATCGCCGTAACCGCTCCATGGATATCTGTTTCGCATACAACCGGAAGACCTTCTTCATTTAACAGGCTGTTTGCCGCACAGGGCATAATTCCAAGCTCTCCCTGCAGGGCATTCCAGCACTGAATCGCAACGGCATTGCAGCCATACTGATTCGCAAGCTTTCTCATAGCTACTTTTAATGCCGCAACGCTTTCCAGCTCTTCGTCTTTAATAACTACCTGGAAGTTCTCTCTGCAATATGCCATTACTTTACTGACTTCTGTCTTTTCATCCTTGGCCTTTTTTACTTCCTTTGTTAACTCAGGAATGGGAATAGGTGCTAACTGGATATTAAATCGTTCCAGCAGTTCTCCTTCATTGCACATGGTCGACCAGAAATCATAAGGCCTGGGGCCAATCTGAAGAATCCTGATGTTACGAAAGGCTTTCACTACATTACAAACCGCAAGAAAGTTACGAATTCCCCTCTCAAATTCAGAATCCCCCAACCGGCAGTTGGTTAGATATGTAAATGGCACCTGGAAACGGCGCAAAACTTTTCCTGTTGCAAACAGACCGCACTGGCTGTCACGAAGCCTGATTCCATTTTCGTCCGGGCTCTCATCTCTGGGTCCCCATAAAAGCACAGGCACATTCAACTCTTTTGCCAAACGGGCAACTTCATATTCTGTTCCGAAATTCCCGTGAGGAAAAAATAATCCGGCAACCTTTTTTTCCTTAAATTTTGCGGCAATTTTAATTCTGTCACTTTCATCATGAAGTAAGCCGTCTTCCGCAATATCATCAATGTCAACAAAAGAAACGCCCAGCTCTTTTAATTTACTCCGGGTCAGATCTGCATATTTCACTGCATCCGGTGCAGAAAATATACTTCTTCTTGTTGGTACAAAGCCCAAAACAATATTTTCCATAATTTTTCACCTCAAAAATTGAATTTGACAGTACTATTATTAAGTGAATTATACTTAATTTCAACAGACTATTAAGTTTTTTCTCCCCAAGCATTGACTTAATTCACTTAATCATCTATACTTATTATCAATAAATTCCATTTTGAAAGGAGTATATCGTTATGGCAATTACAGCGAAAGAACTTGCTAAATTACTGAATTTATCAGAAGCCTCTATATCAATGGCACTAAACAAGAAACCCGGGGTCAGTACGAAAACCAGGAAAATGGTAATGGAAGCCGCAAAGCAGTATGGTTATGACTTTACCCGCATAAACGAGGATAACGCCGCCATACCAAGCACTAACGGAACGATTTACTTTATCATATATCGTAAACATGGAGCGGTGGTGTCGGATACTCCTTTTTTCTCCCAGCTCTCAGAGGGAATTGACCTGGGGTGCAAAAGGGCAAAGTATTATTTGAACGTGTATTATTTATACGAGGGTGATGATATAGACAGTCACCTGAACCAAATTATGAATCAGGGCTGTAAAGGTATTGTTTTACTTGGCACAGAAATGCAAGAAGAGGATTTCAGACCTTTTTCAAAATTTTCGGTTCCTCTTGTTTTATTAGACAACTATTTTGAAACAATAACAATGGACTCTGTATTAATTAATAATGTCCAAGGCTCTTATCAGGCAACAAACTACTTAATTGCAAAATGTAAAGCCCAGCCAGGATATTTACATTCCTCTTATATCATTAATAATTTTAGTGAGCGTGCCGATGGCTTTTATAAGGCGGTCCGGGCCAATGGTATGCCCACTTCAAAATCAATCGTACACCTGCTGTCACCTTCCGTGGAAGGCGCATATGCCGATATGCTGGCCCTTTTAGACCAGGGCGAGGAAACCGCAAGATGTTATTTTGCAGATAACGACTTAATTGCTGCCGGTGCAATCAGAGCCTTTCGGGAACGAGGTTATAAAGTTCCTGAGGATATGGCTGTTATCGGCTTTGATAATATGCCTGTCTGCACTTATATTGAACCGGGTTTAACCAGCAT
>JAEZSL010000071.1 GCA_023443925.1 Bacillota bacterium
TATGTGCTCTGCCAAAATGGAAAATCTTTGACAACTTAAGACGAAGTCTGGTTCCGTTTAGTAAAACTCTGTTTGTTTTGCTGAATTTGTTATGGATACCAAAAGCATATTACCTGTGGTTACCCCTGGTTTTCTTTAACGATATATTTAATCTGGTTATTCTGTTATTTGCAGTGATTACACAAAAGCTGTTCAGGCCGAAGCTTGCCCTGGTTTATAAAAGTTTCCTTAAAGAAATTGCTACGATGTTCGAAAGAGCCTTCATTGAGTTTACGATTACTCCTTATCGTGCTTATATCGCATTGGATGCAATAGTCAGAACCCTGTACCGTATCTTTATCAGTAAAAAAAATCTGCTGCGCTGGAACACTGCGGAATCAGTGGATGCCTCCATCATCAATACCAGAAAAGGATATTTTCTTACGATGTGGAGCAATTTTCTTCCGGCGCTGGTACTTGCGGTAATTTTACTGACAGTACAGTTAACCCCGGCAGGAATGATTCTGACTGCAATCTTAATTGCTGACTGGTGCCTGGCCTTTGAAATTGCATACCGGATCAGTCAGCCGGAAAAGATGCTTCATCAAAGGGATAAGGCACAAGACAGCGAACTGCTTTTAGACACCGCACGCAGAACCTGGCAGTTTTTTAAGGAATTATCCGGAAAGGAAAATAATTGGCTCTGTCCGGATAATTACCAGATTGGGGTAATTGAAAAAGTCAGCGATAAAACATCGCCGACCAATATAGGCCTTCAGTTTCTGGCAATCCTGTCGGCCAGGGATTTTGGGTTTGAAACCTTAAGCTCTACCGTGGAAACAACAGAAAATCTTATGGAAACCGTCCAGAAAATGTTGAAATGGAAGGGACATCTTTATAACTGGTATCATATTAAAACCTTGGAGGTGCTAAACCCTGCCTATATATCAACGGTGGACAGCGGTAATTACCTGGGACATCTGGTCACCTTAAAAAACGGCCTTCTGGAGCAAATTGATAAACCCGTTTATCCGGACAGTTTTCTGTTTGAACTTAAGGCTGCGGTAAAATACAGCAATCAGGAAATTGAGGGAAACACAAACACGCCTGCCGGATATAAACTAAAGTTCAGGTATGGGAGTATAGGCGAACTATTGGAAGATCTTGCGGATATCTGGGAAGATTTAAACGAAAGAGAACTTAGGCCGGCTGCGGTTTACCGCTACAGCAGGCAGCTGAAGAAACTCATTGACTGTTTTGTGGATGAAGTTGCGGCTTTAAAGCTGAAAGAAGTGGGCTTTTCTTCTTATCCTACCCTTCGCCAAATTGCGGCGGAGGAAAACAAATTTGCAAACACTTTGATTAACCGGATAAAAGCCATCAGTGATAAAATAGACGGTATTTTAGAAAATGTTGATTTCCGTTTTCTTTTCAACGAAAAGAGACAGCTGTTTCATATCGGATATCATGTATCCTCTCATGTGCTGGATGACGGCTGCTATGATCTGATGGCATCGGAATCGGCACTCACAAGCCTTCTTGCCATAGCCATGGGAGAAGTGCCGTTAAAGCATTGGTATAAACTGGGAAGACCCCTTACTATGGTAGGCGGCATTCCATGTTTCGTATCCTGGAGCGGTACCATGTTCGAATTTTTGATGCCGAATCTGGTATTCAAGGAATATGAAGGTTCCGTTTACGCTTTAACCTCCAGAGCAGCGGTGCAGCAGCATATGAAGTATGCGAAAGAGGCCGGAATACCCTGGGGAATCTCGGAATCCCAGTATTATCGTTTTGATTTAAACTCGAATTACCAGTACAAAGCCTTTGGTGTTCCCAAGATAAGGCTTCAGCCGGTCCGCAAAAATTCGCTGGTAGTTGCTCCCTATGCGACGATGCTGGCACTGGATATCGCAGAAGAGGAAAGCTTGAAGAATCTTTCAAGACTAAAGAAGTTAGGAGCTTTTGGTGATTTCGGTTTTTATGAATCGGTGGATTTTAATATACCAAATTCGGTGGATATGACACCTTACTGTATTGTGAAATCTTATATGGCGCATCATCAGGGTATGAATCTGGCTGCGATTAATAATTATCTGAACGAGGGTATCCTTCGGGAGAGATTCCATGCAGATATGATGATAAAGGCAGCAGAAGTCCTGCTGGAAGAAAAACGGCAGTCCCATTTGATTTCCATAGCCAAACAGGGATATACAATAAAAATCGGAAAACCTCTATTTAAAGAAGATATTTACAGCAACCGGTATGTAGGCAGTACAGGTATGAATCCGCCGGTTGTAAATTATCTGTCAAACGGTAAGTATTCAATGATGATAACATCGGATGGGGACGGCTTCAGTAAATATGAGGACCGGATGCTTTACCGGTGGCGGTCGGATATTTACGCAAATACTGGTAATTATATTTATATCAAAGATATGAAGCAAGGTAAGCTTTGGAGTACCACATATCATCCAACAAAAGCAGAACCGGAGGATTACCAGGTAGTATTTAGTCCCCACAAAACAGAATTTAAGCGCCGGGACGGAGATATTACAACCCAGATGACAGTCAGCCTGGATTCGGAATATAATTTTGAGATACGTAAGGTTACATTGACTAATCGCGGAAACGAGGAAAAACAGCTGGAAGTGACCAGTTATCTGGAAGTGGTGGATGATACTCATCTGGCAGAGTTAAGCCATCCGGCTTTTAATAAGCTTTTTCTGGAAAGTGAGTATCTGGAAGAACAGGAAATCTTTCTTGTAAAAAGAAGAAGGAAAAAAGAAGAGGATAATCCTTATCTTATGCACATGATAAAAACCGGAACGAAGTTATGCAAAAAAGTAGAGTACGAAAATGACAGAAAACGATTTATTGGAAGAAACAATACCCTGAAAAATCCGGATTCAGTGGTTAACAGTATTACCTTTTTTAATAATTCGGGTTTTTGTAATGATCCGATTATGAGTCTTCGGGCACTGCTTTGCGTAGGGCCGGGCGAAACCGCCAGTATTTCTTTTATTACCGGTGTGTGCGACAGTAAAGAAGAAGCAATAAAAATAGCAGGGGAATTAAATGTAAGCTACCGTATTGATGATATTCTGGAAAAATTCCGGTTACAAACGAACCTGGAATTAAAGTATCTGGAGATTACGAAACCTCAGCTGAATGCTTTTCAGGATCTGATCAGTCCCATCTTTTATCCAACAGGTATTTACAGGGGACCGGATGAAAATATAAGACGGAACTTTAAAAATCAAAGCTTCTTATGGAAATTCGGAGTTTCCGGTGATAATCCCATTCTGCTCCTAATGGTCCGTTCCATAGAGGAGGAAAGAATCGTGAAAGATGTATTAAAAGCCTATGAATATCTTAGAGTCAACCAGGTTATGGTGGATCTGATTATCCTGATTGATTCCAAACATGGTTATCTGCAGGAGATGGACGATTTAATCAATGATATGACAAGTTCCCTTCGGATTTATGATTCCGCAAGCGAGAAGCCAAGTTTCTTTACACTGCATACGTATGATATGATACCGGCAGAAATCGATTTGCTGTATACGGTAGCACGGGTTGTATTTTCAGAGAAGACGGGTATTTATTTTAACAATATAGAGAATCAGTATGAGTTACTTGAGGAGTAGATAAAAGCTGCGAGCATTTTTAATCTTTCTATATAAGCAGTACCACATTTCAGCTTGCCATATGGATGGGTATTATCGTGAAAGAATAAGTAATTTCACACGCCATATTATAGCAGTACTGAAGTGGACTTGCGAAATGATGTGTATTAGTTTGAAAAATGCGTTTCATTTTTAATCTTTCTATTTAGGCAGTATCGCAAGCAAGCTTGCGATATACATGGGTATTAGTGTGAATTGCCTCGCGAAATGCATGCGAGTCATTAGAAGAATAGCAAAAGAGGCTATTTTTCAGGATTTATGCCCGAAAGGCATGGGCGTTAGTGTAAAGGACATTTCACACCCTGATTTGAGGCAGTAAACCATGCTGGCAGATGGTTTATGCTATGGCAATTATCAGGTTTTAAGGAGGGCAAAATTTTGGACACAGCATATGCACCAACAACACAGGAGAAAGAAACAGAAAATTACGAATATTTTAACGGCTTCGGGGCATTTGCCTGTGAGGGCAGGGAGTATGAAATACTGCTGGAGGGTAATAACAGGCCGCCGGCACCCTGGATTAATGTTGTCGCAAATAATAAATTTGGCTTTCAGATATCGGAATCGGGTGCAGGCTTTACCTGGAGTGTTAACAGCAGGGAGAATAAGCTTACACCCTGGTCCAACGACCCTGTCAGTGACAGCGCCTCCGAAGCAATCTATATTCTGGACGAAATATCCGATGAGGTGATGACGCCCATGTCACTGGGAAGATCGGATCGGGGTGTTTACCGGGTAAGGCATGGTTTTGGATACAGCCGTTTTCTTCACGAGGAAGCACTCCTGGAACAGGAACTGACGGTTTTTACCCCTTTAGAGGAGTCATTAAAACTATGGAACCTTAAGCTGACAAACCATTCGGATAAAGTAAAATATTTAAGTTTGACCTATTATGTGGAATGGGTACTGGGCACCCAAAGGGAGCAGACCAATCCCTATATTCTGACTGCTTACGACAATGAGCATGAATATTTATATGGAAAAAACCTTTATACCCTGAACTTTCAAAACAGTTATACTTACATGTTTTCCAATGAGATGATTGTTGGTTATACCGGTGACAGACAGGAGTTTCTGGGCCAGAAAGGCAGTATCCGGGACCCTAGGGGGGCGGAAGTCAAACTATCCTGCAAAACAGGTGTGTGCTACGATCCCTGCGGAGCAATCCAGGTAACTGTGGCAATACAGCCCCAGGAAAGCAAGACGGTGCTGTTTGGGCTTGGGCAGAGTAATAACCTTAAGGAGATACACAACATCAGAAGCAAATATAAAGACGTTGCCGCCGGGGAAGCAGAATTGGATAGGGTGAAAGCCTATTGGAATAAGTTATTGGGAACCGTTCAGGTGAAGACAAAGGACAGGGCAATTGATATCCTGGTTAACGGCTGGCTGCTCTATCAGACAATATCTTGCCGTATTAATGCAAGGGCAGGCTTTTATCAGTGCGGGGGAGCTTATGGATACCGGGATCAGCTTCAGGATACCCTCTCGCTTCTCTTTACAGATTCAAGTATATTGCGCAGGCAAATCTTAATTGCCTGCAGCAGACAATTTGAGGAAGGGGATGTGCAGCATTGGTGGCATCCTCCTATGGGAATCGGGGTACGAACAAAAATAACCGATGATTTACTATGGCTGCCCTATTGTACCGCCGCTTATATTAAAAGCACCGGGGATACATCTATATTAAAAGAACCGGTGCCCTATATCAAAGGTCCGGTACTTACAGAAGAGCAGCATGATGTTATGTTTACCCCCGAAATATCCGAGCTTTCCGAAAATGTTTATGAACATTGTAAAAAAACAATAGACAGGACCAGCTTCGGAGAACATGGACTTCCTCTCATGGGAGGCGGCGATTGGAATGATGGCATGAATGAAGTTGGAATAGCCGGAAAGGGAGAAAGCGTATGGCTGGCCTGGTTTTTCTACACCGTATTGGGTGATTTCATTCCTTTGTGTTATCAGGAAGATGATGAGGCTTACGGACAGGAACTGGAGCAGAAACGGGAAATCCTATTGCAAAACATTGAAGAACATGCCTGGGATGGAGAGTGGTATCTCAGGGCCTTTTATGACGATGGGTCAAAGCTTGGTTCAAAGGAAAATGACGAGTGCAGAATCGATTCCATCAGTCAGTCCTGGAGCGTCATATCGAAAGGGGCTAAAGAAGAGCGGACAAAAACGGCAATGCAGTCTGCATGGCGGTATCTGGTCATGGAGGAAGAAGCACTATCCTTACTTTTAGCACCTCCCTTTAATAAGACCACTAAAAATCCTGGTTATATTAAGAACTATATCCCCGGTATCCGGGAAAACGGAGGCCAGTATACCCATGCGGCGGCCTGGCTGGCGATCGCTACATCCATGCTGCACGACTATAACATGGCAGAAACCCTGTTCTCCATACTAAACCCCATTCATATTACGAAAAACAGGAAAGATGCGCTCCGGTACGAGAAAGAACCTTATGTAATGACTGCGGATATATCCCTCAGCCCGCCCTATACCGGGAGAGGTGGCTGGAGCTGGTATACAGGTTCTGCAGGCTGGATGTATCAGGGGCTGGTAAGCTGGTATTTAGGCATTCGCAAAGAGGGGAATGAATTAATCATTGATCCGGCCACACCGGCCAGTTTCGGCGATTTTTCCGTTGAATATAAGTATGGGAATTCCCTTTATGAAATCAGCGTTGAGAGCAGAACCAAGGGAACGCTGACAACAGAAGCAATCACTGTGGATGACAGGTTAGTCAAGGGAAACAGAGTTTTGCTGGTGGATGATGGTGAAAAGCACCGGATTGTAGTATAGTTTCCTTAGTAAGGGTTGTTGCAAATGAAAACCATATTCTCGCCAGGAGAGGATGGATTTGAACTTTGCCGCAGCCCTTTTATCAACTTTTTGAGTTAGAGAGTAAGTTGACTTGAATGTTTCGTAGCCACTACTTAAAGAAAGAGAGGCTTCCGTTATAAATTACTATATGTTATTATATGGTAATAAATAATACATGATTATAATCAGGAGGTTAAACTATATGAACGAACCAAT
>JAEZSL010000080.1 GCA_023443925.1 Bacillota bacterium
TAAAAGTAATGACGTCTCTGTCTGAGAGTTCAATTGCATTTAATGCAATTTCTATAGGTAAGATTCTAGCATTCCGGAATTAATTATTCAATACATTGATTTGTCAATAATTTTTCTCATTAAGGCATCTTTTTGCACATTATTAACTATTAACTTTTGACATTTTATCAAATCGGTAATTAATTTTTAATTATAACGATTGCTACTCTATTCGATTTAAATTAATTGATTTTATATCAGAACCCTGTTTTTTGTCAAGAATATTCATTTTCTGAAGATATAACAGGATTACCCACCATAATTGCCTACGGCTTTAATATAACCTTAATACAATTATCCAACTTTTTATCAAATATATCGTAGGCGTGCTCTCCTTTATCCAGGGATAACTTATGGGTTATAATATCCGTAGCATCAAACCTGCCTTCTTTAATCAGTTTATAAATTCTGTCAATATAGGCATGGGCAGGACACTGTCCCATTTTTAACGTTATATTTCTCCAATCCCTCTGTTAATATACCAGAACTTGACAGTCTGAATTATCTGATACGGAGCAAGCTATTACCAACCGCGTAAAAGCCCCGGACTCTGCTAAATGAAGTCCGGGGTAAAATTTAATTTATTCTATTATTCCTCATCCTGAAGTGCGTCACATCCGGATTCACCGGTTCTTACTTTGACAACATCTTCAACATCATATACAAAAATCTTCCCATCACCGATATTTCCGGTAAATAAAGCTTTTTTTGCTTCCTCAATTACCAGTTCTACCGGTACTTTGCAGACGGTGATCTCAACTTTAACTTTAGGCAGCAGATTCATTTCTAACGGAACGCCACGGTAGTATTCCGTCGCACCCTTTTGCATACCGCAGCCAAGTACATTGGTAACCGTCATACCGGTTACACCAATAGCATTCATCGCCTGCTTTAAGGCCTCAAACTTACTTTGTTTTGCTATAATTACGACAGTTGTCAGCTTACTTCCGTCAGCATTTGGACCTGAATAACCGATTTTATTAACAGGAACCGCCCTGTCAACTGTAACCGGATTAGGAACAAGTGTTGTTCCCCGGCTTTCGGAAACAACATCCACAGAAGGCATAAAATCGGCATAAGCACTGGTTAAACCATGTTCTTCAATGTCAAGACCGATAATTTCTTCCTCTTTGGATACTCTAAGTCCAATTGTATGTTTAATTATCTGAAAAGTAATCGTAATAGTTACAGAAACCCAGGCAATAACAGCAACAACACCAATAATCTGGGTAAGCAGCAGATTAGCTCCTCCGCCATAAAACAATCCGTCTTCCTGTGCGAAAAAACCAACCAGGATAGTACCGGTAGCCCCGCATAAGCCGTGTACACCTATCGCACCTACCGGATCATCAACTTTAAGTATCTTATCAATAAATTCAATACCAAACACTACGACAAATCCTGCTATAATACCAATTATTGCCGCACCAAAGGGTGTTACCAGGTCACATCCGGCTGTTATGGCAACCAAACCTGCAAGGGAACCATTTAAGGTCATGGAAACATCCGGTTTTTTATAACGGATCCAGGTAATGCACATAACCGTCACGGTAGCAACCGCCGCTGCCATATTGGTTGTAACAAATATACTGCCCATGGAGACCAATACATCATCACCAGTAGCTGATACGGTTGAACCGCCGTTAAAACCGAACCAGCAGAACCATAAGATAAATACTCCCAATGCTCCAAGTGTTATGCTGTGTCCGGGAATTGCTTTTGATTTACCGTTCTTATCATATTTACCAATACGGGGTCCTAAAATTTTTGCACCCACAAACGCTGCCACACCGCCTACCATATGAACAGCCGTTGATCCTGCAAAATCATGAAAACCTAATTGGGAAAGCCAGCCACCGCCCCAGATCCAGTGACCAGAAACGGGATAAATAAATGCACTGATAACCATACTGTAAATACAGTAAGCTGCAAATTTGGTTCTTTCAGCCATAGCTCCGGAAACGATGGTTGCTGCAGTTGCACAGAACACCGTCTGGAAAATCAGGAATGTCATTAACGGAATACCCGAAGGAAGAATCGAGGAATAATCTCCCTTTACCATAGGATCAAAACCCCCGATAAGTGCACTGGTACCGCCAAACATGATACCAAAACCAAATAACCAATAAATAGGTGTCCCCAAGCAAAAATCCATAAGGTTCTTCATTACAATATTACCTGCGTTTTTAGCTCTTGTAAAACCGGTTTCCACCATTGCAAATCCTGCCTGCATAAAAAAAACAAGTGCAGCTGCTACTAAGACCCATATTGTATTTACTGATGAATACATATCTTTCCCTCCTAATAAAAAAAACATATATTTAGCTGATTACCATCAACTTAAATACACGTCTTTGCGATTTTTTCATATTCTTTTTGTACGCTGTAATGATTGCTTAAAAATTACATCAGCCGTTATACTGCCGATACCCTCAACCTGCAATATATTAAGTATAGATTACCCAAACTACATCCCTCCTTTGAATACGATAGCTACAGTGGTTTTTC
>JAEZSL010000244.1 GCA_023443925.1 Bacillota bacterium
TTAGGTAAGAATATAACGGAAAAGCAGGATGTAATCAGCAAGGCGTTTCCGAACAGTAATATCTGGTCTGTCGTGAACCAAAAGGTTGGGATTATGGATGCAGTTACCTATTCCTCTTCACTAAACAGTTATTTTTATGTGCAGGTGCCTTTCTCTTTTAATTTTAACAAAATGTTTAATAACTACTTTTTACTTATTATAATACTCCTGTTATTTGGAGCTGCAATCATCATCGCTTATGTCATAATGTGTTATACCACAAAACCGATTAAAGAAGTACTGACCGATTATAACGATAAACTAATGAGGGATTTCTTAACCGGTGCCAGTCATGAAAAGAATAAGTCGCTTCAAATGGCATCCATTATGGAGAAATATTTTAAGTATGATGATTACAGTCTGTTATTAATTGATGTCAATGATAATCAGCTGGAGATATTTAAAACGGTGTCTGTAATCATGGAAGAATTACAGGTGGCTTCAGGAAATTTAGTGTTAAAATACATTTCCATCTTTGGTAGTCGGGTTGCCGTAATTGTCAATTATAATAATTTTTCTGCCATGGAACAGTTTACCAATACTTATGTCCGCCAGCTTTACCAAAAGCTGAATGATAAATATTACCAGCAGGTATATATTGCGGTCAGTTCCGGAATTACAGATCCGGCGCTGCTGTCCATTGCCTACATGGAATGTGATGAAATACAGCAGTACAAGCTGTCTATGAGTGATCATATTATTAATTACCGGGAGTTTCAGGAAAAGAAAACACCTATCATTTATCCGGTTGAATTAGAGAAACAGTTAATAAACAATCTTCTGGTCAAAAATACGGAAGGCTGCATCTTTTATACCAGAAAGTTTTTAAAACATATCTTAGAGGATGAAGGTTTACTAACGGATATTCAGATAAAAAATTATGTGTACCAATTACAGAATGAAATACTGACCCGTATTTCCTCACTGCCCATTTCGATTAAAACAACCGGTTCCTCCGATATGAAGAATATTCATAACAGGAGCCAAATCCACGATATTTTACTTAATTTTATCCAATCCATCTGCACGGAGATTGCAAGGAAAAACACAAACAATGAGAGCATCATAAATGAAGCCATAATTGAGTATATTGATGCTAATTTAACAGAAAATGATTTTAATTTAAACTCCATATCTTATCAGTTTAATATGAACCGGAACTACCTGGCAAAATTAATTAAAGAAGAAACCTCCTACAGTTTTAATGACTATGTCAATATGAAGAAAATCTCCCTGGCCAAAGATTTATTAGCTGCCACCATGTTAACCGTGGAAGAAGTTGCCCACCGCACCGGATTTACGTATGCCCACTATTTTATAAAGGTATTTAAGAATCTGGAAGGAATCACACCCGGGCAGTTTAGAGAAATGCATAACAATAGCAATAATGCATAAGCGTACTTTTTGCGGATTCTTTTGTTATAAGGAATCATCATTGTCATTTACTTTAAAGACCCGGGAAAATATAATTTGGCGTGTGAAAGAAAACAGGGGTAAACGTTAAAATACGGCGAGAGTGTATTTTAACTGCGCTGTAAAAAAACTATGGAGGTATTATCTATGAAAAAAGTTTTGTTTAAAAAAGCGACAGCAGCAGTCTGCATTATGGCAATGACCGTAGCCATGTTTACAGGATGCCAAAAATCAGATAAGGTAAAAGAAACGGATGCCGTAACCGGGGAAGCAAGTAAAGATAATGGCAGTCAGAAGGAAGAATCAGGGGAACCGGTAAAGATTCATATCCTGAATAGAGTCAATGCGGAGGTTATCGTAGAAGACAACCCCATTCTGAAAGAATTGGAAGATAAACTGAATGTGGAGATTGAATATGAAGCACCTCCCATCAATAATTACAATGAAAAACTCCAGATTGCTATGGCAGCCGGTAATGTACCGGATATCATATATAACTGGGGAGGAGCAGATACGAACTATGAACAATGGGCAGGAGACGGGTTATTAGCAGAACTGGATGATAAAATCCAGAACTATCCTAATATTATGGCAACGGTTCCGGAAGATTATTGGCCTGCCATACAATCTACCAAAACAGGCAAAATTCATGCGATTCCCAAATGCAATGTTGACAACTATTGGGGCTTCATTATCAATCAGCAGTGGCTTGATAATTTAGGTTTAAAAGCTCCTACTAACCTGCAGGAATTAAAAGAAGTAGCACATCAATTTACTTATAATGATCCGGATCAAAACGGTAAAAAAGATACCTATGGACTTACATATACATCAGCAGATGTTTTCCCCATCAAATACTCTTTTGGGGTAACCGATGCGGTAAAAGATACGGACGGACAATATAAAATTCAGCAGAAGAAGAGCGGATATATTCCTTATTTAAACTATTTACGTGATCTTTATGCCGATGGATCTTTTGATCCGGAATTTTTCACAAATGAATATAATGTAGACGTAGAGAAATTAGTTGCAAATACAGTTGGTATGACTGTTGCACATCAGGTCGGAGTAATGGGACGCTTAAAAGACGCACCGGATGCCATTGAAAGATTTACCTATATCGGTGCTATGGCAAATGAAAAAGGGGAGAGAAACTGCTATGTAACTCCTTCTATGTGGGGAGCCTGGATGATATCAGCAGACGCGGATGTGGATAAATGCCTGGAAGTTATTGATTACGCCATGTCAGAAGAAGGATTTGCATTAATGTCCTTAGGAAAGCAGGGAGAACACTATAATTCTTATGACTATAAAACCAGAATGGTGGAAAGAACGGAAGAACAGATAACGGCTTTAAGCAGCGTTACAAGTTCTTATTTTACCTTTACCTATGCGAAGGAGGGGGCATCCGCAGTAGTAGAAAATGCTACAACAAAGGAACGTCTGGACAAATACTATACTGACTTTAATGCGATGCAGGCAGCCGTAACCGCGAATCGGATTCCAAACATTAAAGCTCCGTTAGTAACTACTTTCGCAGCCGATAACCCGGATTTGGTAACAAAATTATCGGAACTTGAAGTTCAATATATCGTTGGTGAAATAGAGCTTGCCGCTTTAGAAGATTTTCTGAACAATACCTATTTCCCGGCTGCTGAGGCAATGAATGCAGAATATGTTCAGTGGATGGAAGCTTATGATGCTGCAAATAATTAATGGAAAAAATTAATTAATAGAAAGAATTAATAGAAAGAATTTATGGAAACTATTAATTAATAGAAACAATTAATTTCAGCAAACAGATTTAAAAGTTTACCTCTCTTTTACTGTTTACAGGTACTTTTATAAACGAAATTTATAGAAGTACCTGTTTTATATTACACAGGAAATCCTAATAGCTATACTTTTGAAAGTATTAATTATGAATTTTACTTTCATCAGATGGTGGTTGGTTGGAAGAAAAATTAAATAAAGGAAATGCAGCTGCCCCTCTTCCAATTATTATTTGGCAGATAACACATTATTGAATGTAAATGCAATGGTAATTAACATGGTTAAATTAAAGAGAACAGGAATTGTAATGCGTCCCCTGAAAGATCAGTTAGGATGTTTTGCCCGGTTTAATCCCGGCGTTTATTTTAAAGACGGAATCGTACATATGTTATACAGAGCTACCAATAGTGATATTAAAGATGGTGCAAACTATATCTCTTCCATTGGATATGCAAAGCTTGATTCGGATAATAAAATTTTATATGATTCAAATGAAAAAGTAATTTATCCCACACTGCCGGAGGAAGTAAAAGGCTGCGAAGACCCAAGGATCGTTGAATTTGAAGGGGGTTACTATATTTTTTATACCGCTTATGATGGGGTAAAGGCAAGAGTTTCCGTTGCGAAAACAACAGATTTTATACAATATAATAAACTTGGTGTAATCGATCATTTCGGTTATGACAAGGATGCTTTTATGTTTCCGGAGAGAATAAATGGAAAAATTGCTTATATGCATCGGATTTCACCGGATATCCAATTGGATTATTTTGTGAGCTTAGAGGAATTATTATCAAAAGATGCTTGGGCCGGTTATGAGGACAGAATTGATAGTTCCGTTATCATGAAGAGTGAGTATGCTTGGGAAAAGAGAAAGATTGGGGGAAGTGCACCTCCCATAAAAACCGAAAAAGGTTGGTTGTTATTATATCATGCAGTCGATGATAAGGGAGTATACCGCGGCGGAGCGGCTCTCCTTGACCTTAAGAATCCGTCAAAAGTTATCGCACGCTTACCTTATCCGATTCTGGAACCTGCCGAAGAATATGAATTATACGGGGATGTAAATAATGTTGTTTTTCCGGAAGGCGCATATGTTTTAAACGGTCAGCTGAAGGTATATTACGGTGCCGGTGATAAGTATATAGCCGCAGCCCAAATTAGCCTGGAGGAATTACTTACAGAACTAATGATGCATCCGGTACAAAATGCTTGATAATTACCTTTGATGAATTAATTATTTAATGGTCTGACGCTGGAATCTTCATAACAAATTTAGTCTGACGCTGGAATCTTCATAACAAATATAGTCTGACGCTGAATCTTCATAACAAATTGCTTTAATAATTATAAATAACCGCCAGTTTAAGGGTAATTCCTTTAACTGGCGATTTTTATATAATAAGCTGCTTTTAAGCTTGAATTTTGTGGAAGATAATGATAAGGTGATAACGTAAAAAGGCTTTACTAAAGTAGTCAAAGCGTCTTTTTAGAGTTTAGGGAAATATTTAAACATCATGATTAGCAGGAGGAGAACTATGTTTAACGGTATTGGGACTAACATTGGAAATCTGCATCTTCTATCATCAGCAAAGAGCCGCTCCATATCACCGGAAAATTTAACCGGGGAGAAAGGAAGAGGCGGCATGTGCGAATTAAAGGACGGAAGTGCAAAGAATGCGGCGAGAGACCTTGGTAAGGGGTGGAAAGTAAATCCGTTTCTTGTTATCAAGGCAGGGGAAACCTTTGAAATTGCAAATATAGAGGGGCCGGGTGCCATCGAGCATATCTGGATGACCCCTACGGGAAAATGGAGAAATACCATTATCCGCATTTATTGGGAAAACAGCGAAAATCCATCGGTAGAATGCCCTGTAGGAGATTTTTTCTGCTCCGGTTGGAATGAATATTATCCGGTCAGTTCTCTGGCGGTATGCGTGAATCCCGGCAGTGCGTTTAACTGCTACTGGACTATGCCGTTTTTAAAGAACTGCAGGATAACACTGGAAAACAGGGCGGAGGAGGATGTGGTGTATTACTATCAGATCGATTATGTCCTTACGGAACCGGCTGAGGAATGTGCCTATTTTCATGCACAATTTCGCAGGGTTAATCCCCTTCCCTATAAATCGGACTATGTAATTTTAGATCAGGTAGAAGGGAAAGGCCATTATGTTGGTACTTATCTTGCCTGGGGGAATAATAACAGCGGATGGTGGGGAGAAGGAGAAATAAAATTCTTCCTGGATGGGGATACGGATTATCCCACCATATGCGGCACCGGAACAGAAGACTATTTCTGCGGTTCCTATAATTTTGAGAATCCCCATAACCATCAGGAATATGTATCCTTCACAAACCCATATACAGGCTTTTATGAGGTAAATACGGATAAATTATACCGCAGTCAGAAGAGATTTGGCATGTACCGCTGGCACGTTACGGACCCGATCCGGTTTGGCAGTGATTTAAAGGTTACCATTCAGGCCTTAGGCTGGAGAGAGGGCGGCAGATATCTTCCGCTGCAGGAAGATCTTGCCTCGGTGGCCTTCTGGTATCAGACCCTTCCGGCTAAGAAGTTTCCTGAATTACCGGATAAGGATTACCTGGAAGTGATCTAAAAGGCTGGTTTTGAATAGTACAAAAATAAAAGACATAATTTATCATGGTAAAGTGCTACCTTAACAAAATATTTTGTTGACATCGCCATAGCCGTATGCTACTATAATTTATGCTTATTAGAAAAAGCAGTATAATTATGCAAAGATTATACGGACTATGGAGGATAAGAAAATGAAAAGAATTGTTAGCCTGCTTGTTATAACTATGTTATTTGCTGTGGCTGTGTCGGGGTGTGGAAAAAAGAATACCGGTGGCGCAGACACTTCACTGGAGGATATCAAAACAAAAGGTAAATTAATACTTGGTCTTGATGATGCATTTCCTCCCATGGGATTTAAAGATGAGAATCAGGAAATTGTTGGTTTTGATATTGATGTTGCAAAAGAAGTGAGCAGTCGTATGGGGGTTGAACTTGTAATCCAGCCCATTAGCTGGGAAGCCAAGGAACTGGAACTTTCCACCAAGAATATCGACTGTATCTGGAACGGCATGACTTATAATAAAGACCGTGCCGAATCCATGACCTTAAGTATACCTTATATGAAGAATACCCAGGTAGCCGTAGTTCTGGCTGACGCCGCTGTTACTACATTAAAGGATCTGGCCGGGAAGACGGTAGCCATCCAGAATGGTTCTACGGCTTCCGATGCCATCGATGCCAATAAAGAGTTTAAGGATTCCCTGAAAGATCTGGTAAAGGTAGACGATAACGTTCAGGCTCTTCTGGATTTAAAAGTATCCGGTTCAGATGCGGTAGTTATGGATGAAGTGGTCGCCCGTTATTATACGGAGAAAGAACCCGACACTTATAAGATTCTGGATGAGACTCTTGCAGATGAAGACTATGTAGTAGGTTTTAGAAAAGGTGAAGAATCTCTGCGCAGTGAAGTGGAAAAGCACTTAAAAGAGATGAACGAAGACGGAACCCTGGCTAAAATCAGCGAAACCTGGTTTGGAAAAGATTTAACAACGATAAAGTAATATAAACAGTTTATCATTGCCAGGTTATGTAGGCAAAGCTACCCATGCAGAGTTATTCATGCTGGTAATGTAGACTACAGTTGTATATGATTACGAAACAGGTAGAATAGACTGAAACTTCGATTAAACTGTAAATAATTGCCTGGCGTGTTAATAAAGATAAGTAAATTATCTGTCATGTAAAAATAAATAACTGCCCGTTTTCCATGTTGTTATAGGCCTGGAACGGGCAGTTTTTAATATATAGGACTCAAAGAAATATTCTACACATTAATAAGTTCTTCTTCCTGGCGGGTTTAACTGGTGGGAATGGAATTATGCTGCTGCATCCGGCAGCACGCGGAGAATTCTGCAAGCAATGCAACAACGATCTGTTGGGTAATAAAGGAAAACTATGTTCATTCTATCTTCTATGCAATCGGTATACTCAAAAGATATTAAACTGTATAAAGTGAAGGAATAAGGAAAATCATAGAATAAGGAAAATCAAGGAATAAGATAAATTAAGGAATAATAAATATCAAACAATAAGATAAATCAAGGAATAAGATAAATCAAGGAATAAGGAAAATCAAAGAATGGCAAAGAATATGAAAATCACAAATAAGGAAAAGTCAAAGATAAGAAAAATCATAGATAGAAAAAGTATGCCTGAAAAATGGATTATAAAATCTCGGTATAACATTTTATTATAATAATATATTACTTCACTAATGCAGTAAAGTGTGTTATAATAACCCGGTATCTGATTATACATAAGGAGGAGCAATATGTCTCAGGAAACTTTTCTTAATCTGCTGAAAATAATGGGGGAAGCGTCCCTTGTTACCATAAAAATATTCGTATTAACACTGGTCTTCGGACTGCCTCTTGGATTAATCGTATCATTCGGAAGAATGTCAAAGCTTGTATTGATCAATGCACCAATACGCTTTTACTTATTGATTATGAGAGGTACACCGTTAATCCTGCAGTTATTCTTTTTCTTTTATCTGCCCCATTATGTTTTTGGAGGCACCCTGCCCAGGTTCTGGGCGGCCATACTGGCAATGTCCATCAATTATGCCGCTTATTTTGCGGAAATTTACCGTTCCGGGATTCAATCCATGCCAAGAGGGCAGTATGAGGCGGCGACAGTATTGGGCTTTAGTAAAAACCAGACTTTTTTTAAGATAATTCTACCCCAGGTAATTAAGCGGATTCTACCTCCAATGAGTAATGAGTTTATGACGCTAGTAAAAGATACGGCGCTGGTCAGTGTCATTGGGGTCAGTGAAATATATGAACTGGCCACCGATACCATGTCAAGAATGGGTTCCCTGGTACCCCTTATTATGGCAGGAGCTTTTTATCTGATTATGAACAGCGTGGTATCCAAGGGCTGTTCCGTTGCTGAAAACAAGATGAGCTACTATCAATAATCGGAGGACATATATGAATATATTAGAAGTTAAAAATTTAGAGAAGAGTTTTGACAAGCTTCAGGTATTAAAGGATATATCCTTTCGTGCCGGTAACGGAGAAATTATCTCCATCATCGGTTCCTCCGGTTCCGGTAAATCCACCCTGTTACGGTGCCTGAACCGTTTGGAGACTGTGGATTCCGGTGAGATTGCTGTTGACGGTGATATCATGGTTTCTA
>JAEZSL010000255.1 GCA_023443925.1 Bacillota bacterium
CTTGAAAAAGCCAATCTGATACGGCTGGAAGAACAGCCTGGTACCAGAGGCTCCATGAAGCTTTGTAATCGAAAAAAAGACTATGTCAATATTAGTTTAATAGCAGCTAATTATCATATTAATGAAATTGCCAGCGTGGAAATGCCCATTGGTGCCTTCTCGGAGTGCAGAGTAGTTCCCACCTGTGGTCTTGCCGACAAGGAACATATCATTGGTATGGAGGATACGGAGTACTGTTTTTACCTGCCTGAGCGGATCCATGCACAGATTATCTGGAGTTCGGGGGGATATCTGGAATACCGTTTTCCTAATCTGGTACCACCGGGAAGGGAGCCGAAGAAGGCATGTGTATCTATGGAAATCTGTTCGGAGGCACCCGGCTACCGGGAATACTGGAAATCGGACATAACCGTATGGATTAACGGGCAGGACTGCGGAACCTTTACCTGCCCTGGGGATTTTGGTTCCAGAAGAGGACGGTTAAATCCAGTTACCTGGGTATCCGGCAATACCCAGCATGGCCTGCTGATGAACTGGGAAATCTGCCCGGACGGTACCTATATTAACGAGAAAAAAGTGAATGAACGCTGTATTGACGAGCTTAATCTTATGGAACAGTCCTCCATAACGGTCCGGATCGGAAACAAACCGGATGCGAAATACATAGGAGGGTTTAATTTATTCGGAAAGGAATTCGGGGATTACGCTCAGGATATTATACTGAACGTAGAGTACGGTTAATTCAACCGGTTCTTTCATGTAACAACATAAAATTCATATAACAACGTAAAATTCATATAACAACGTATCATTCATATAGCAACGTAAAATTCATATAGCAACGTATCATTCATATAACAATGTATCTTTTATAACGATAAGTAAGTTATATCTGGTTTAACTCGGTAAGGCAGCAGGAACCGTTAAAATGGTTTCGGGTGAGAAACTCTGGATTATCGGTTATCCGAAACTTTTGGTTATACTTTAAAGTACATATGTTACAAAATACAAGCCGGTCCGTTTCAACCGTCAGAAGCCAGGATGAATAGAAGCTCTATACGGCCGGCTGCAGTTAAATGATTAAGATTTCCAGCGGAATCAAAAGTTGTGATTATAGAAACAAGAAACCTGAATTCCGGAATATTCAATCTTACAATGATCCGATTATCACTTTAGCCGCAGGAACCATATGTTATTAAGTAAATTAATCTTATAGCAAGTTAAGTATTAAAAATATAATCAGGCCAAACAACACACATTTAATCTAGAACGGTAATTTTATCATTGAGTAAGGGATATAAATCATAAATCCATTGTCAAGTCAAGCACATCAATTCTATAATCGAGTCAAGCAGAACAAATCTATTATCAAGCCAAGATAAATCTGAATAATCTAATAACAATCCCGTCCTAATCAACGAATAAAAAAATAAGTATAAACACAGTAATTACGGAATAACCATATTCAAAGTAATACAACAAAAATATTGTTTAAATAGCAATTATAGTTATAAATTATACTGAAATAATATTTGGAAAATATTGACAATTTATATAAAATCACTTAAAATGATGAGTAAGGAACAATAAATATGTTTTAATATTCATTTTGTTTCCGGATAGCAGAGTGATTCAACAAAATTTATGTTTAAATTCAGGTTTACCTTCTGTATAAACCTGTGTTTGAAAAGTATTCCCCATGCCGGTAATAAGGTATGATAACCGGAGATATTTTAGACATGATTTTGTACGGATCAAATATTAAAAGGGAGGTATCTAAATGAAAAAAAAATTATTATGTGCATTGGCAGCGGTAAGCCTTCTTGTTTTTTCCTTCGCCGGTTGTGCCGGCAAGGATACGGCCGATACGGCAAGTACGGACAACGGACAGAAACAAACCGATGCCGCAGATACGAAAGAGAATGCCTCAACAGACACGGTGGATGTAAATGAAGACGGAACGGTTAATAACCCCGAGAATGTGAAGACAGAGGACGGAAAGTTGGTATTCTGGTCTTTATTCAGCGGTGGGGACGGCTCCTTTATGGATTCCATTATTTCTGATTATAATAAAACCGGCCCCTCCATGGGTGTCCAGTCAATTATGTTGGTCTGGGGAGATTATTATACGAAGCTTCAGACTGCAGTTGCAGCAAAAAAAGGTCCGGATATTGGTGTTTCCCATGTATCAAAACTGCCGGAACTGGTAGAACAGGGCGTTGTAATTCCCATTGATGATTATGCAAAGGAAATCGGGGTAGACTGGGGGCAGTATACGGATACCACCAAAAACAGCGTGACCTTTGACGGGTCAGTCTATGCCATGCCGCTGGATACCCATGCGGAGATATTATATTTTAACAAAGATATATTAGAAAAAGCAGGAGTTGCCTTAAATGGTGAAGGCCAGCTGGATATTAGCAGTGAAGCTGATTTTTATGCGATCCTTGACAAAATCAAAACAGCGCTGCCGGAAGGTGCTTCCCCTATCGCTTTAACGAATTCCGGTGATGATCCATACCGTCTGTGGTGGGCTGTTTATTTCCAGATGGGAGGGCCTGCCCTGATAAATGAAGAGGGTACGGAAGTCACTCTGGATAAAGACATCGCCGTAAAAGCTGCGGATTTCGTAAAGGGTCTTTATGACAAAGGCTATGTAAGTCAGGGAATCGACAACCACCAGGCATTCTTCCAGAGCGGGCAGGCAGGTCTTTGCATAGGCGGAACCTGGGCTACCGGTGCTTTTGAGCAGACGGAAAACCTGAAATTCGGCGCACAGTCCTTCCCGCAGTTATTTGATAAGAATGCCTGCTGGGCAGATGCACATACTTTGATCATTCCTTTTAATAAGGACAGGACGGAAGAAGAAACAAAAACAGCAGTCGAATTCATTTATTATGTATCCACCAAGGGAGCAGCTGCCTGGGCTAAATCCGGTCAGATACCATCCAATAAATCCGTACTGGAAAGCCAGGAATACCTTTCCATGAATTATAGAAGCGATTATAAAGGTGCGCTGGATACTGCCGTACTGCCGTCTAAGAATCCTAACTTTTATTCTATGAAAGATGCCATGATCACAAACCTGAATACCATCTGGACGGGTCAGGCTGATTCGAAAACGGCAATTGACAGTCTTTATGATGAATTGAAAATGAACCTGGACTAACGTAAGATATTTTCCTGCCATAGGAAAGAAAGGCTGCTGTAAATGAACCGGTGTACATCCGGTATTATATTTACTTCAGCCTTTCCCTATGGAAACAATGACTTAATATCAGGAGGGATGAGCATGGGCAGAAAAGCGAAAAAAATCAGGACAGCACTGGCTGCAGCCGGATTTATACTGCCGTTTCTTACTTTTTATACGGTATTTACCATATGGCCGATGATTCAGGGAG
>JAEZSL010000400.1 GCA_023443925.1 Bacillota bacterium
CTACTCCCACCGCGATAAGCATTCCCATAAAATCAGGCGCATGACGTGCAATACTGATACACTTAAATATTATGACAGATAATATAACTATTATAACACATCCGCCGATAAATCCAAGGGCTTCTCCCACAACAGAAAAAATAAAATCACTTTCTGAAATTGGAACATAGGTATCACTTTGTATGGCTTCTTCACCTTCAGTCAGTAATTTCCCAATCAGTTTTCCGGAACCGATAACCTGAATGGAGTTATCCTGCTGATACATGGTAGCGCTGGATGTATCTGACTCAGGATTTAGGAAGGAAGCGATTCGGGTTTGCTGGTACTGGGTCAGGAAAAAGACATCATAATCCTGTTGGATGCACCATAAGGTACCAAATATGGCGGGTACTCCGATTATTAAAATTGGTAAAATAATCTTATAACTTAAACCTGCTGCAAAAATCATAATAATAAATACAAACATAATAACGATACTGGTTGATAAGTTAGTCTGTATTAATATTAAAAATGTAGGAATCGCAGTTAATATACCCGTTAAGGCCAGTACATAAAATTTATTCATCTTTTTGCGTAACATGGTAAAGAGCTTAGCTAATACAATTATGGTTATAATTTTACTTAATTCGGAAGGCTGGAACGTAACTACTTTTAAATCCAGCCACCTTTTAGAGTTATTAACCGTAACTCCACCAAGCCTGACAGCTACCAGTAATACCAGGTTTATAATGTATAGTACTATATAAAACTGGCTGATAAAATGATAATCAATAAGAGATACTACAACTAATACACCAATTCCAAGTAGAATTCCACCAACCTGTTTGGTAAATAGCCCTTCTCCCTCAGCCTCAACCAAACGTACCAGGTAAGCACCAATACCGCTTAATAAAATTACAAAAAACATCATGGTCAAATCATAATGCTTAAAATTGTATTGCTTAAATCGAAACATGCAAATCATCCTTATTTTTTGTTTTTAAGATCCTTTATCGGAATATTTGCAAACAGCGCAGGAACACTTCCGTTATTGCCTTCTGATTCGGTCTGGGTGATCTTGATATCCAGTCCTTCCATATCGATCTCAATATATCTTGATATTACGGTAATAATATCATTTTTCATCTGTTCCATTATTTCAGGAGAACAGCCGGCACGGTCCGAAACCAAAACGAGTTTCAGCCGGTCCTTAGCCACGTTACTGGACGTTTTCTTTCTGAAAAAATCCGCCAAACTCATCATACTATCCCCTCTCAGTTAGTTTTCTTAAGTAGACTGGCAAGTCTGCTAAAAAGTCCCTGCCTTCCGTTTAGGTCCAAGTACGGAACATCCTCTCCAAGTATTCTGCGGCAAATATTCATATATGCCTGTCCGGCTAATGTATCGGAACCTACCAAAGGTTCACCCTGGTTGGTTGAGATTACAATATTCTCATCATCCGGAACAACTCCGATTAGATCTACGGCAAGAATTTCAACAACATCACCGCTGGACATCATATCTCCGCGTTTTACCATATCTGCTCTGAGCCTGTTAACAATTAAATGGGTCTGTTTCATCTCATTTGCTTCCAACAAACCGATTATACGATCCGCATCTCTTACTGCGGATACTTCAGGGGTAGTAACAACTAATGCCCTGTCTGCACCTGCAATCGCATTTTTAAAACCCTGCTCAATACCGGCCGGACAGTCCATTAATATGTAATCAAATTCTTCTCTTAACTCATCTGCCAGCTTCTTCATCTGCTCCGGGGATACGGCTGTTTTATCCCTGGTTTGGGCAGAAGGCAGTAAGTACAGGTTCGGGTACCGCTTGTCCTTTATTAAAGCCTGTTTGATTCTGCAGTTTCCCTCAATAACATCTACCAGATTATAAACAATACGGTTTTCCAGTCCCATTACAACGTCAAGATTCCTTAAACCGATATCTGTATCAATTAATACCACTTTTTTATCTAGTTTTGCTAAACCCGTACCAACATTCGCTGTTGTCGTTGTTTTACCTACTCCACCCTTGCCGGATGTTATTACAATTACTTCACCCATTCCTGATTATCCTCCAAAAGATTCGTTAATATAAATCAATAACTATATATTAATATCATTTAAAACCTCTTTACTTAAAGGTTCAATGTAGATATTACCATTCTCTAAAAATGCTATTTTAGTTTCTTTTAAGTTTTCCTTAACAGGTTTATCCGGAGCTCTGGCGATGGTGTCTGCAATCCGGATCTGAACCGGATTCATGGAAAGTGCCAGTACAAATGAATTGGTATTACCGGTTGCACCGGCAAATACGGTTCCTTTTAAAGAGCCTAATATAATAATGTTCCCTTTTGATACAATACGTGCACCGGGATTTACGTCACCTATCACAATAATGCTGGTTTCTGATTCCAGAACCTGACCGGACCTAAGATTCCCTTTATAAAACTGTCCGGTAGTGTTTGATAACTCCATCAGTTTCTCATCTAATGCTTTTTTAAATACTTCTTCTTTCTGGGGGTCATTCTCGATGACACATACAACATGAAGCTCCGTTTCTTCAGCAATTATATCAAGTACTTCCCGCTGTTCCTCATTGGTAAGTTTTCTTCCTTCAAAGCTGATCGCCATCTGGGCTTTATCGAAAAATTTTGCAGAATCCCTGAATTTATCTGCAATCTTTTCTTTTAAATCCTCAAATCCCATTTCAGCATCCAGTACAACTACGATGCCTTATTTATTACCCTTTATAATGACTGGATTATTCATGTATACCTCCTGGTATGGAATGATTTATGTCAGCTATTCTGGTTTACGGGAAATTCCGAAGGATTTCCCGCAAAACCGCCTGGTTTTTTCTGTTCTTACTACAAATCCCTTGATATCGCATAAATAATTACTATATACTCTTGCGGCAGGAAAACCGTAGACTGAATAGGCATTTTATTAATTCATATTAATCCGTAAAAGACGGTGAATTGGACTCCGGTGAAATTGCATTACCCTTTACTAATTTCTCATAGTCCCCTACTTCAAAATAATAACTATAAATACTGCGTGAAAGTTCTACCGCATTACTGGAAGCATATCCGTTTGGTATTACTACCGTAACGGCTATTTCCGGATTTTCATAAGGGCCGTAGGATAAAAACAGAGCGTGATTCGGTCTGGATTTGCTCTCCTGGGCCGTACCCGTTTTTCCGGCAACTTTTACCGGAAAATCCTTAAATAAATAAGCGATTGAACTTTTACTTCCATTAACAACTTTGTACATGCCTTCATGAACCAGATTCCAGGTTGAGTTACTTATCTGGGACAGCTTTTTGGATTTTGCTTTATTATCCATAATAACCGTACCATCTTTGTCCACAACTTTATCGATCAGTGTCAAATCATATAAATTACCGCTGGTAGCAACCGCAGTTAAATAACGTGCCAGCTGCACCGGTGTATAGTTGTTGGTTCCCTGGCCGATTGCAGACCGGACAGAACCTTCGTCTGAGATTTTAGGTTCAGCTTCTTCAAGTTCAATTCCCGATTTTCTGTCAAGACCATAAAGTGAGGCATATTTCTTTAATTTTTCAAGGCCAAGCTGATCTCTGTTAACCCCGGCACTATCCATTCCCAAACGCCAGCCTACTTCATAAAAGAAATAATTACAGGATACCTCGAGTGCTTCCGTAACATCTACATTTCCGTGGCTGGAAGTGGACCAGCATTTTGGCGGTTGTACAATCTTATCAAATATTAAATGATCATAGATTGTTTCCGTCGGTCCGAGGACTCCTTCTTCCAAACCCGCCGTTGAGGTTATCATCTTAAAGGTAGAACCCGGTGCCGTACGCTGCTTCATTGGCCGGTTAATGGACGGGAAAGTTAAATCATTGTTAACCTTGGTATAATATGCGGTATCTATCTTATTGGCAAATTTATTATTGTCATAGCTCGGATAAGATACCATGGCAATAACATCACCGGTTTTATCATCTGTGACAACCACAGAAGCGCTGCAGGGATCTAACGCCAGCTGGGCAGGTGTAATTTCAATCTTCCTGATTTTATCAGTAATAAAGGAATATGCGGATAAGGTTCCGTTCTCCAACTTTGAAATATCTTCCTCGTTATATTTTATCACACCTTGGTCAAATAATAAAAGGCAAATTTCTTTTCCGGATAATTTGTACGAATATACCAAATCTTTATATATTTTTTTATGAAAAGTGTTATCCTCCAACAAAAGTTCTTTTATATATTCTAATAATTTAGCGTATAACTCATCGGTACTAAAATAAGCATCTCCTATATTTAACTTTGCTAAATCAATCCAGTTCTTTGATATAGCATATTGAAGAAACTTACTAAGGCTTATTTTATTGTTCTGGTAATCCTTATAAGTACTGTCTTCCGGATCGATGGGGGTTACGGACATAACACCATCAGTAACCTTTGTCTTAGAAGTTAATAATATATTTTTGCTTGTCAGCATATTGTAAATATAAGACAGATAATCCTGCATTTCCTCAGAGGTCCCGGTGTTAACCGTGGTGCTGTTAATAGCCAATAACCCGGTAAGCTCGGATAATACGTCTTTTTGTTTGGAAATAAATTTCTGATAGACCTGTTTTTCCAAAGCTGTCGCATCATCCTCCGAAAAAGCCGACACATTAATTACATTATTGTTAATCAGAGCGAAATAAACATCATAGATAGGTATCCGGATATCCTTAGCCGAAGTACCTCTGGTGCCTGCATTCGTACTATTATTGATTTTGGAAAGCAGGATACCTGCCAGATGCCGTTCAATAATATTATAGATCGCTTCATTCAGCTTAGTATTTATGGTTAAATATACATCTCCGCCGGCAATCGGATCCTTCCGTTCCAGCATCTCCAGAAATTTACCTGCAGAGTTTACAGATATGGTCTCCAGTCCTTTCTTGCCTGCCAGATAGGATTCAAACTCTTTTTCAATCCCCGTTTTACCGATGACATCGGAATTATTGTAGTCGGAACCTTCCGGGAGAGCTTCCAGTTCATCCGTGTTGATTAAACCGGTATAGCCAAGTATAAGGGAATTATATATGCTGTCATTATATACCCGGTAAGTCTGCTGGTCAATTTCAACTCCCGGAAGTTTAGCACTGTTTTCATATATGGCCGCCACGGTTTCGTCACTAACCTGTGAAGAAATTATGATCTGGTTATATTTTGGATAATTGGTAAAGATAGCATATCTTAAGGTCATTATCTTTAAGGCATCTTCCAGAGAATAATCATCTGAAATATTAAACATGGGACTATACTTGCTGATACCATGCCTTAAGTAATTAAAAACATCTTCCGCTGTTGCAGCCTCCTGGTCTTTCGTCAGTTCCTCAACGGAGCGCAGACCATAAGCGTCTTTCTTAAAACGAAGTTCAGCCTTGTTATCCTTTACGTTAAAATATAAATCGCCATTTTTATCTATGGATATACCAAATTCGTTTTCTATTTGATTTCCATACTTCTCCAGCAGTTTTATCAGCTTATAAAGCATGTCATTCTTTTCCTGGTTAGTAGACAGTTTGGTACTTTCTTCCAGCACCACAGAGTATGTGAGCTTATTGTAGGCCAGAAGAATTCCATTTCTATCATAAATATTTCCTCTGGTACTTTTAATCTCCCTGGTCTTTGTATACTTTAATGTAAGGTCAGTGGAATGTGTCTCGCCTTCTACAATCTGCAGAGTAAAAATACGGTTAACCAGTAAGCCGATTAAGAAAATAAAAATCAGGGTTATGGGTAGCAGTCTGGAAGAAAGTATCTGCTTTACTTTATCCCATATAATATCAAGCATTTAAGCCACCTCCTCTTCTTCCTTACGGTCCAGCCTTGCATTAATTATGTTTAGTAATTTATAAAGCACTATGGATACCACTACGGTATATACAATCTGGGGCAATCCCATCTGGATGAGATAAAACAATAAGTTTAGTTTGCCGTTTAATAAAAATTCGAATACATAAAATAAGAAAAAATATACGAACTGACTGATTCCTACCATCAGAACCGGTATGGTTAAATCATCCTTTGTGAGTATTTTCTGAGCATACCCGTTCAGATAACCGATGACCATATAGATTAAGGCATACAAGCCCAGCACATTACCATAACAGAAATCAATTAATATCCCGCATACAAAACCAACCGCAAGCCCTTCTGTCCTTCCCCGCATTAATCCAGCAGCTACCGTCAGAATCAGCAGCAGATTCGGAGTGACATGTGCAAGAGCTACCCACTGGAAAACCGTAGTCTGTAATAAAAAGCAAATTAAGATTTCCAAGACTATTATTATAAATCTTTTCACTGATATGAACACCCCTGCCTTTCATAACTTTTAGGTTTATTGTAATGGTTCCTTTAACTCAGTAATAATAAGTACGTCTTCTAAACGGTCAAAATCCACAGCAGGTGTCAGATGAGCCGTTTTAGTCAGATTATCGGGAGCTACGGTTAAATCACTGATATAACCGATAAGTATACCTTGCAGGTATTTATCGCTTTTCGATGAGGTTACAACTTCATAACCATCCTCAACGTCCGCATCTTTGCTGATTAATTCAACGCCGATAACACCTGTGTTATATAACTCCAAATCGCCGTTCACGATACAGGGGTCGGAAGTCTTAAGGAACATACCGCTTACGTTGCTGGAATCGTCAATTATGGATCTGACCCTTGCCCAGTTCTTACCTACCTCTTCAACGATTCCGACAAGACCATTACCTGCAATCACATTCATATCTATGGCGATTCCGTCATCCGTGCCCTTATCAATCTTAAAACTGTTATACCAGCTGTTGGGATCCGCACTGATTACTCTGGCACCTACCTTCGGATAATCCGCATATTTTTTATCCAGCTCATACAGATCCCGGAACCGGTCCAGTTCATATTTATCCTGTAAGAGTATCTTATTTTCATAAGACAGGGAATTCACCTGTTCCTTTAAGGCAGCGTTTTCATTTAATAACCTGTTCAAGCTCGTAAATTTTTCGGCCTGGCCTGAAATACCCCGGCCAATGGAATTAATGCCGTCCTGCATCGGTGAAAGCACATTACCGACTGCGGTTTTTACCGGTGTTAACTGTTCTTTGTACTGAAAAGAAACAAATATTAAACCAAAACATAATAAAGCACCCGTTATAAATAAATGCTTCGGATTTATGTTTATTTTTGTCCTCCTTCTCATAAATACCTCTTTTCTACATTTCTAAGCAGTATTTTAAAACTTAGTATCCAGATGATCTTCACCAGGATTTTGGCGGTTTATGTCACACCGGACAGGCAGATCTGGCTTAAGCGCTTCTTATCAGCCGCTTAAATTGGTCTGTTTTAAGGTACAGGCCAGGGAAGTGAGTTTTTTATCTTCAATGATTCTGCCAAGACCATTGACTACGGTATCAGTGGCATCCTTACAGATATTTACTCTCAGTCCGGTTTCTTTCGAAATCAGTTTATCCAGTCCGTTTATAGAAGCAGAACCGCCGGTAACAAAGATACCGCTGTCTATGATGTCCGATGAGATTTCAGGCGGAGTTCTTTCTAATATAATGCGTATTGCATCCACAATGGTAGAAAGATATTCGGTAATTGACTCATATACATAATCAGAACTGATTTCCACCTCAGACGGCAGGCCGGTTACCACATTACGCCCGTAAACCCTTATGCTCTGTTCCTCAGCCGGAAAGGCTGTTGCCAGTTCTTTTTTAATATTTTCCGCTGTTTTATCACCGATAATCAGATTATAATTTTTCTTAACGTAAGATTTAATGGATTCATCCAGACGGTTTCCGCCGATGGGGATTAACTTGCTGATTACAATGCCGCCCAAAGACATTATGGATACTTCCGTCGTATCGGCACCGATATCCACCACCATAACCCCTTTGGCATTGGTCACATCAAGACCGATTCCGATGGCATCTGCAATTGGTTTCTCCACGATTCGTATATTCTTGGTTTTTACGTTGGAGCTGGCTACCAGATCAAAAAATGCTCTCTTTTCCACCTCGGTAATATCGGAGGGGGTAGCTACTATTACCGCAGCGGCGGCTGCTCTTTTACTTTTTTTATTTATTTTGCGAAGCATGTAATTTAATAGTTCCAGCATGTTGGCAATGTCTGCAATGACTCCGTTCTTAACGGGGTAGGATACCTTTATATTAGCCGGCGCCTTTTCATACATCTCAAAGGCTTCATTTCCTGCCGCAATAACCTGTTTTCTGTTTGCTACTGCTATCATGTTTTTTTCGTCTATAATGATACCGTCGTTTTTTTGATATATTTTAATGGTACTGGTACCAAAATCAATACCGTATATCTTTCCTGCCATACCTGTTGTCTCCTTCCAAACTTGCTTTTATCCGTACTTTAAGCCTAAATACTTACGGTATAAAAAATCAAATTCACTTTCTTAAGTTTACATTAATCCCTTTTCACTCAGGCTTATATATTTATTATCTCCAATAATAATATGATCCATAAGTTTAATTCCAATTAAATTTCCAGCTTCCTGCATTCTTTTTGTAGTCTGTATATCTTCTCTGCTGGGGGTCGGATCACCGCTTGGATGATTGTGTAATAAAATCACATTAACCGCCTCGTATTTTAACGCATTTAAAAAAATCTCTCTTGGTGATAAAAGCGTACTGCTGACAGTTCCGGTTGAAATAACCATGTCCTTTAAAATCTTACTTTTGGAATCCAACATGATTAACAGGACTCTCTCCCTGGTTAAATGCCGCATATCCTGCATATAATAATGAGCAACCGCTTCAGGAGTACTCATCTTAAGTCTCCCTTCATTGGTTGCTTTCGCCATTCTTTTCGTCAATTCGGCAATACATAATAACTGGATTGCTTTTACCCTTCCGATCCCCCTGATGGATTTTAATTCATTCAAATCCATGTAATTCAAACCGATTAACCCGGGATAGCTGCTGGATTGATCCAGCACTCTGGCTGCAACATCCACAGCTCTTTCATTCCGAACCCCCGTGCGTATGACAACCGCCAGCAGCTCGGCATCCGATAAAGCCTGGGAACCGTATTTTTCACACTTTTCATAGGGTCTTTCCGATAAAGGCAATTCTTTCAGCGTATAATAGTTTTTCATGTTAATCCTCCTCTTTATCCTCTCTCCAAGAAAATAAACAGGAAAAATCTTCTAAAGCTTACGATATATTATTATGGCTAAAATCACACCGATAATACCGGCAATTGTAATTTTAACGGTCAAACCAAAACTGATTACCATGACTCCCAGGTTCAAACGTACAATTCCATTCGTACCGGAACCGCCGATACCAAACTCCTGTCCATAATTTAACCAGGCTAAAGCAGAAATGTCCCTGGCTAAATATCCAAGAAAACCGCCCAGTACTACACCTGCTAAAATCAACAGCAGCAAGGCCCAGGAATTTTTACCGCTTATATTTGCCATAACAATATTACCCCCAAACACAAGATTTCTACCAACCATTCTAACATAATTCACTACGTTTGTATACCTTAATAGCATAAATTACCTAATGGCAGAGGCACAGATACGTCAGCTTTACATGAAATTCTTGTTCCTGGACAAGGTGTACAGATGAATCAATTAACAGCTTTTTTGGGTTTACATCATCAGACAAAAAACGCTCTGAAATTCATCTTAAATTCCAGCCTGCCGCAAGAAATCCGGTCCGAAAAATTTCTCATAACTGTCTTATCTATTTCAAACGGATCAGGTTTTCCTCATATAGTTTCTGCACTGACATAAGAATACCAATTTTTGCATGGTACCAGGTTAAGCCTCCCTGAAAATAAACCGCATAAGGCGGTTCAATGGGTGCATCTGCACTTAGCTCAATTGAAGCTCCCTGCACAAAAGCACCCGCGGCCATGATAACATCGGAATGGTAACCGGGCATAGCCCAAGGTTCCGGAATTACAAAACTATCCACCGGGGCTGCTGCCTGAATTCCTTTGCAAAAGGCAATAACTCCTTCCGGAGTGCCCAGGGTTACGGCTTGTATGATATCGTGACGGGATTCCGTACTGTTTGGAATAACCGGAAATCCAAGTTTTTCATAGATATTGGCTGCGTAGATCGCTCCCTTTAATGCGCCGGCAACAACAGTGGGAGCTAAAAACAACCCCTGGTACAACAGACTGTTAATTCCCAGGGTAGCACCTACTTCCCTGCCAAGTCCGGGTGCCGTTAAGCGGTATGCCGCATTTTCCACATAAACCTCTTTACCGACGATATATCCGCCAATGGGTGCCAGACCGCCGCCCGGATTTTTTATCAGGGAGCCGACGCATAAATCCGCTCCCACATCCGTCGGTTCCGTCAGTTCCACAAATTCACCATAACAGTTATCCACCATACAGATAACCTCCGGTTTAATATCCTTGATAAACCGAATCAATTCTCCAATCCGTTTTACCGAAAGGGTTGGTCTGGTGGCATATCCTTTGGAGCGTTGTATGGTTACTAATCTTGTACTTTCATTCAAAGCCTTTCGGATTCCGTCATAATCAAAACTGCCGTCCTCCAGCAGTTCCACCTGGGAATAGGTGATTCCATATTCAGCCAGGGAGCCGGTGAGGCGTCCGGATGACTTTAAAACATCCTGGTTATTCCCGTCCTTTTCTGTTAAAGCACCGGTATCACTGTCCCGCGTGATTCCGATAACCCCTTCCAGGGTATCATAGGGCTTTCCCACCGGTGATAAGATTTCATCACCCGGACGCAGATTGCCGGACAGAGCTATGGTTAAAGCGTGGGTGCCGCTGATTAACTGGGGCCTTACCAGAGCAGCCTGGGCATGAAAAACATCCGCATACACTTTTTCCAGTGTATCACGTCCCAAATCGTTATAACCGTATCCTGTTGTCGCTGCAAAATGGATGTCGCTGACCCGGTTATCCTGCATGGCCTTTAATACTTTCAGCTGGTTATATTCCGCTGTTTTGTCTATTTCTTCAAAACGCTTTTTTAAGTTGTTTTCAATACAGTCACAATAGGTTAATATATCCTCATCAATTGTAAAATCCTTATACATCTGGGTAAATAAATTGTCCATGTTTACCTTTCTTCCTTTGGTATAAACCTCGAATTAAATGATATGTCTATTATTAAGTTCTTCCAGAATGGCCTTTAAAATTTTACTTTCCTCATTATCAAAGTCATTTTTCTGAATCCAGGTCACTTCTTTTTCTCTCTTAAACCAGGTAAGCTGCCTTTTCGCAAAATGCCTGGTATCTCGTTTTATAGTATAAACCGCCTCTTCCAGGGAGCATTCCCCTATAAGATAACGGACGATTTCTTTATAACCTAAGCCCTGCATGGATACCATATCCCCGCTTAAGCCTCTTTCCAGCAATTGTTTTACTTCCTGTACCAGGCCCGCTTCCATCATTAGATCCACACGGCGGTTAATTCTTTCATACAGAACTTCCCTGTCATTATTTAAGACAAAATAACAGAAATTATAAGGTGATTCATTTTTTCGCTGTTCCTCATTATGTTCCGATATGCGGCTGCCGGTCTGATCATAGTATTCCAATGCACGGATAACACGTTTTACGTTATTCGGATGAATTGCCTGTGCCGAGGAGGGATCGATTTGCGCCAATTTTGCATGAAGGTATTCACTGCCTTCCTTCTTATAAAGTTCCTCCAACTGCTGCCTGTAAGCGGTATCTTCTCCATTCTCCTTAAAGTCGATACCGTATAATACCGCCTGTATATAAAAACCGGTGCCACCTACAATAATCGGGATTTTACCCTTGGCATAGATTTCCTCCATGCACTTACCGGCATATTCCTTAAATTTCACAACGTTAAATTCTTCCTCCGGTTCCAGTATATCGATTAAATAATGCGGTATTTGACCCATCTCCGCCGTAGAAATCTTTGCTGTTCCGATATCCATATATTTATATACCTGCATGGAATCTGCCGAAATAATTTCACCGCCAATCGCACCGGCAAGCTTTATGGATAATTCGGTTTTTCCTACGGCCGTGGGGCCGGTTAAAACAATGAGTGGTTTTTTCATATCGGTTTCCTTTATTGTATCGTCAAAGCGGATATTCGCAATCCGCTTCGCTAAGAAGCGGGGGACTTCCTTATAATGTTAAACAATTCTTTTAAATTTTTTTTCCATTTCATACTTACTCATGGATATGATGGTTGGTCTTCCATGGGGACAATGATAGGGATTCTCAAGGGTCAGCAATTCTTCAATAAGGGCTTTTGCTTCTTCAAAAGATAATCTGTGATTACCTTTAACCGCAGCTTTACAGGACATGGAAGCAATTTTCTCCAGTAATAGTTCCGGCGTTTCATTATATACCTCGTCTACCAATCCGTCAATCAATTCAATTAATATTTCCGATTGAGCAAGGCCAAAGAGATCACTTGGTATGGCCCGAACCGCGTATTCCTTCCCGCCGAATTCTTCAATCTCAAACCCGATTTCATTCATATACTTCATATGTTTTTTCAGTGCCTCCTCTTCCCGCATGGTAAGGGAAAGTATAAGGGGGGGTTCCACATATTGTGAATTATATTGTTTTTCTTTTAGAGATTTCATGATTTTTTCATACAATACTTTTTCATGAGCTGCATGCTGGTCAATAAAAAACATCTTATCACCAAATTCCACAATCCAGTAGGTAGCAAATACCTGACCAATGATACGGTGGCTTTTTATGGCTTCTTCCGATATAAAGGATAGTTGTTCTGCTTTCTCAATATGGGGAGGAAAAGCATTTACAGAGCCCGGATTATAATCCGTACCTTCCGCTATAATCCCTTCCTTTTGGGTTACATCATCATACCTGGTCCTGTCGCTATGATTATTATGCTCATCCTTATTACTAAGATTATTGTTATCTTCATCCTTATTAAGAAGCCTATTATTATCTTCACTAATATGTCCAAGATTATTGATATCCTCACCCAAATCATGAGAAGCGGCAATACCTTCCCGCACATATGCAGGAGCCTCCGTAACAACTTCCTGCAACTTACCAATTTCCGTCTCTTTGATTCGTTCTCTGTTTTCAGGATTATTTCTTAAGTTGTCAGACTGGTCTACTCCCGTAGAATTTGAGATACTATGATTGCCCATATAATTCTTGTTATTGTTATAGGCTGAGTTAAAGCTGTGATTTACCTGTTTATATTCAGTGTGTGGTTTATATTCGGTGTGTTTTACAGAACCCCCATCATTGTCATTCGTCTGGTAGCCTTGATCAGGCCTACGTCTGTCCTCCGTAAGGAGTTTTTCACTGAAAGATTTTTCAATAAGAGATTTTTTACCGAGAAATTCCTGTCTGCGTTTCTCTTCAAAGGGTTCCGGTATATTCTGAGCTATTTTTACAGTCTCTTTTTCTTCCGTTAAGAGAACAGCAGGAATCATTTCTTTTCCTTCCAGTGCATTTTTAACAGCGTGATACAGCAGCTGATAAACTTCTTCCCCGTTCTTGAACCGGATTTCCAGTTTAGCCGGATGTACATTTACATCGATCAAGGCACTGTTAATATGGATATGCAGAGAGGTAAAAGGATAACGGTGCAGCATGATATAAGGCCGGTAAGCCTCCTCTATGGCTTTGCTCACCAAGGCGCTTTTCACATAGCGACCGTTAATAAAATAATTCTCATAATTGCGGTTTCCTCTGGACACAAGCGGTTTTGCAATATAACCGTCTACGGATATCTCACCGGAGCTTCCTTCCAGTAATAAGAGGTTTGACGTAATATCACGGCCGTAAACATTGTAAATAACATCTTTTAAGCTGTTATTGCCGGAGGTATGGAGTTTGATCTGTCCGTTATTAATAAATTTAAAGGAGATACCCGGATGGGATATGGCCAGCCGCTCCATTAGATCACTGATGTAACCGGCTTCTGTTACCGGTGATTTCAGAAACTTTTTCCTGGCCGGGGTATTATAAAATAAGTTACGGATTATAAAAGTGGTTCCATTCGGGCAGCCGATATGTTCCAGGCTTCTTTCTTCTCCTCCGGCTATCTGGTAGCGGAGACCGGAAAAAGCTTCGTTTGTTTTTGTCACCAATTCCACCTGGGCAATGGCGGCTATACTGGATAATGCTTCGCCGCGGAAACCCAAACTGGAAACCTTAAGCAAATCATCCGCTGTACGGATCTTACTGGTGGAATGCCTCAGAAAAACCAAAGGCATGTCCTCCTCTTCAATTCCGGAACCGTTGTCCGTAATCCGGATCAGGCTGATGCCGCCCTCTTTAATCTCCACCGTAACCGCATTGGCTCCGGCATCGATTGCATTTTCAACCAATTCTTTTACCACTGCCGCCGGCCGTTCAATAACTTCACCTGCTGCAATCTGGTTTATTGTATTTTCATCCAATACGGATATTTTTGACATAGATTTCGCCTCCTGTTTACAGACGTGCTTTTAACTTTTGCTGCAACTGGTACAATTTGTTCAGGGCATCCATCGGTGTGATTGAATTCATATCGATTTCTCTCAGTTCAGAAAGGATCTCGTCATTGGAATTAAAGTCAAAAAAGGACATCTGGTCCGGAATATCCGCGCTTTTCTTTTTCGGTTTTGATACCGGTTCTATGGTAGCAGCCGCCTCGCAAACCAAACTGTCTTCATCAACCGATAAGCCTTTCTCCGTATGAATGGCTCTTGCTTTTTCAGCAATGTCATTTTTACTTAATTCATCTACAATTTCATGTGCTCTTTTTAGTACGCTGTCGGGAACACCGGCTAATTTTGCCACCTGTATTCCGTAACTTTTATCCGCTCCGCCTTTTATGATTTTCCGCAGGAAGATGATATCTTCCCCGTTCTCTTTCACGGCAATGCAGTAATTATTCACGCTGTCCAGCTTACCTTCCAGTTCCGTAAGTTCATGGTAATGAGTCGCAAACAAAGTTTTAGCTCCCAATAATTTAGGGTTGCTGATATGCTCCACCACAGCCCAGGCTATACTCAGGCCATCGAAGGTACTGGTACCTCTTCCGATTTCATCCAGAATCAGCAGACTGTTCTTTGTGGCATTGCGGAGTATGTTGGCTACTTCCGTCATTTCCACCATAAAAGTACTTTGTCCCGAAGCCAGGTCATCGGAGGCCCCTACCCTGGTAAAGATCCGGTCCACAATTCCGATTTGTGCATGAGACGCCGGAATAAAGCTTCCGATCTGTGCCATCAGGACGATAAGAGCGGTCTGGCGCATATAGGTGGATTTACCTGCCATATTAGGGCCGGTAATAATAGAGATACGGTTTTCCTTATTATTTAAATAGGTATCGTTGGTTACAAACATATCATTGGAGAGCATCTGTTCTACTACCGGATGCCTGCCGTCTTTGATATCAATTATACCGTCTTCATTAATGGAAGGGCGGGTAAAATTATTCCGTTCCGCCACTAAGGCTAACGATGTAAACACATCTATCCTGGCAACTGCCTTGGCGGTCAGCTGAATCCGGTTTACCTCTTTACCAATCCGGTCACGGATATCGCAGAATAAATCGTATTCCAAAGAAAAAAGCTTATCTTCCGCACCTAAAATAACATCCTCTAACTCCTTTAATTCCGATGTGGTATAACGTTCTGCATTGGCAAGGGTCTGCTTGCGAATCCAGTTTTCCGGAACCAGGTTTTGATAGGAATTGGTAACTTCCAGATAATAACCGAATACCCGGTTAAACTTAACCTTCAGATTTTTAATACCGGTTCTGTCCTTCTCTTTTGTTTCCAGTTCGGCCAGCCAGGTTTTTCCTTCTGTTTTCGCTTTTCTGAGTTTATCTACTTCTGCATGGTAACCATCCTTGATAATTCCGCCTTCTTTTACGGCAAGGGGCGGCTCCTCTTCAATTGCCTGATCAATTAGGAAATGGATATCCGATAAGGGGTCCAGTTCATTCTGTATTCTATTTAGTAAGTTTGAAGAAGCGCCGTCAAGGAGTCCTTTAATATGAGGCAGCATGGATAAGGAGGACTTAAAAGCAATTAAGTCCCTGGGTCCGGCACTTTTGTAACTGATACGGCTGATTAACCGCTCCAGGTCATAGACCGGATTTAAGTATTCCCTTATCTCTTCCCTGGTAATAACCGAATTATTCAGTTCTGTTATGGCATCCAGTCTATGGTTGATTTCCTCTTTATCAATTAAGGGCTGTTCCACATAACTTCTAAGAAGCCTTGCTCCCATGGCAGTTTTTGTTTTATCCAGCACCCACAGCAAGGAACCCCTTTTCTGCTTCTCTCTTAAGGTCTCCACTAACTCCAGATTCCTTCTGGTTGAGCTGTCTAAAATCATATACTTACTGGTTATGTAGGGAGTCAGACGAGTCAGATGAGTCAGGGCATTTTTCTGAGTCTCAATTAAGTACTGCATAATAGCCCCTGCCGCTATGACACCAATGGTATAATCTTTTAAGCCCAGTCCTGCCAGGGAAGAGACTCCAAAATGTTTTTTCAGAGCTTCCGTACATAAATCATCGTCAAAATACCAGGGTTCCAGATCCGATACCGAGATCTGCATCCGGTTTCTCAAATCTTCAATATCCACCCCGCTGACCATAAAGGTGCTGTTGCTTATGATCTCCGACGGATTAAATTTATTAACTTCATCCAATAGCTTTCGGTCCGTATCTACTTCCGTTACGTAAAAATCACCGGTGGTAACATCGACGGTGGCTATACCATAAGCATTGGTGGTATGTACAATTCCCATTAAATAATTATTTTTGCTTTCGTCCAGCGCCTGGGGGTTTAAATTGGTACCGGGGGTGACGATACGAATTACTTCCCTTCGAACGATACCTTTTACCGCCTTTGGATCTTCAACCTGTTCGCAGATGGCGACCCGGTACCCTTTACTGATTAACTTGCTTAAATAACCTTCCACTGCGTGATATGGTACCCCGCACATGGGAGCACGTTCTTCCTGACCGTAATTTTTACCCGTCAGGGTAATTTCCAGTTCTTTCGTACAAGTCAGTGCGTCTTCAAAAAACATTTCATAAAAATCCCCTAAGCGATAGAAAAGAATGCAATCCTTATATTGGTTTTTTATTTCCATGTATTGCTGCATCATTGGTGTTAATTCAGCCATATCTAACCGTTCCTTCCGTATCTT
>JAEZSL010000394.1 GCA_023443925.1 Bacillota bacterium
GTTTCCGATATCTCCGGCAGATGAAGCTTTTGTTCTCTTATATATCTACTGTCCGGCTTAACTACCGGTACATCACAGGAAGGCAGCAGATCACAGCCTCTTGCCTCAATGCTTTTTTCAAAGATTAGTTCCATTATCTTTTACCTCCTGCAAAACAGAAATAAGTTCGTCAATCTCTTCTTTGGAATTCATCTCAGTGGCACACCATAGAATATGTCCGGTGTCCGTTCCCTGGAGCGGGTATCCTCCCAGGATTCCTCTTTGTTCCAGCTGTTCCATTACTTTTCCGACACTTCCATTACAGGTCGTTACGAACTCATTAAAATACTCTCCTGTATAAACCAGGTCAAAGCCTGCTTCCCTTAAGCGTTCCGCCAGATAATGGGCTTTCGACATACAAAGGGTAGCGGCTTGAACCAGGCCTTTCTTTCCCATAGCCCCTAAATAAACCGAAGCCGTCAGCGCACACAGTGCCTGGTTAGAGCAAATATTACTGGAAGCCTTTTCTCTCCTGATATGCTGCTCCCTGGCCTGAAGTGTCAGAACAAATGCCCTTCTTCCCTGATTATCTTTTGTTTCTCCGACAATCCTGCCCGGTAATTTTCTCATCATTTTCTCGGTTGCCGCCATAAATCCCAGATATGGGCCGCCAAAGCTTAAGGGCATTCCAAGAGGCTGGCCTTCTCCCACGGCTATATCAGCACCATATTCACCGGGTGTTTTCAAAATACCCAGAGCTATGGGATTGCAGCTCATAATAAACTTTGCTCCGCTTTGTTCCGAAATTCTTTTTACCTCATCACAGTCCTCCAGCTGACCATAAAAATTCGGATGCTGAATCAAAATACAAGCAGTTTCATCCCCGGTATATGCCTCTAATTGCGACATATCTGTCTTTCCCTCTTTCTGCGGAATGACAACGACTTCCATGTCCGTACCCATTAAGTAGGTTTTTATCGTCTCAATGATACTTGCATTAACGGAACCCGAAATAACAGCTTTATTTCTCTTCTTTTCCCGGCACATAATCACTGCTTCGGCTGCCGCACCGGCCCCGTCATAAACAGAAGCATTGGCAACATCAAGCCCCGTCAGTTCACAGATCATGGTCTGGAATTCAAAAATAGCCTGCAGGGTTCCCTGGCTGATTTCAGCCTGGTAAGGTGTATATGCCGTTACAAATTCCTCCTTGGAGGTTATCTGCTTTACGATGGAGGGGATATAATGGCGGTATGCCCCGCAGCCCCTGAAAATACTGGTAAATACCTTGTTTTTTTCCGCAATACGGGTCATCTTTTTGCGTACTTCCAGCTCGGTAAGTCCATTGGGCAGATCCAGAGGTCTTTGCAGCTTTACTTCCTCCGGAATGGAGGAAAAAAGCTCACTGATTTTTGAATAGCCTAAAGAGCTTAGCATATCCTGCTGCTCTTTTAAGGTATTGGGTACATAGTTTCCCATGTTATTCCTCCTCCCGGATCAGCTGCTCATATTCTTCCCCGGATAAAAGTTCTTCCTTTTCTGTGATATTCTCTACTTCAATAAACCATGCTTCATAAGGTGCCGTGTTAATCAATTCCGGCTGATCCAGCAGTTCTTCATTTACTGCTTTTACCGCGCCGGTAACCGGGCTGTATACATTGGAAACTGCCTTAACGGATTCTACATCTGCAAAAGCTTCTGCTACTGTTACCTCATCCCCTTCTTCGGGAAGATTTACAAAAACCAGATCCCCCAGTTCCTTTTGGGCATAATCCGTCAGCCCTATCCTTGCAGTTGTTTCACTTAAAAACTGAACCCATTCATGTGTTTTGGTAAATAATAATTCGCTCATAAGAAACCTCCATAGTTTTAATAAGTATCCGGCGCGCCAGCGCTAGAGTCTGGCAAGCCAGACTCTTTCTTGTAAAACGGCAATTCCGTAATTTCCGCAGAAATTCTCTTTCCTCTTACTTCCACCTCAAGTTTTGTACCGGGTGCGGTATAATCAGTACTTAGCAGTGCCATAGCTACGGGACGGCCAATATAAGGGCAGTGGGTACCGGAGGTGGTCACTCCAACTTCTTTTCCCTCATAAAATACGGGGCATTTCTCCCTGGCGATTCCTCTGCCGGTAATATTCAGGCCCACACGCTTTCTTTTTATCTCTCCCCTGGCTATCATACCGCTTTTACCGATAAAATCCTCTTTATCCATTTTAACTGCAAAGCCTAATCCGGTTTCCAGAGGTGTAATGTCATCATCCATTTCATGTCCGTACAGCGGCATGGCTGCTTCCAATCTTAAAGTATCCCTGGCACCCAGACCGCAGGGAATCAGACCTTCTTCACTGCCTGCCTCCATAAGCATATTCCATAAATCTGCTGCATCCGCAGGGCTGCAGTACAATTCATAACCATCTTCACCGGTATAACCGGTTTTCGAGATAAGGCAAGGGATTTTGCCTACCATACTTTTTTCCTTAAACGTATAATATTTAACCGGAAGCTCCGATGCTTCACACAGTTTTCCTAAGATCCCTGCAGAATTCGGCCCCTGAAGAGCGATCTGTGCAGTCTGGTCGGAAATATCTTCAAATACAACACTTCCGGATAAATTCTGCTTAATCCACTCTACATCCTTAAAACGGTTTGCGGCATTTATAACAAGCAAATACTTTTCAGGGTTTATTTTATATACCAGCAAATCATCCACAACCCCTCCTGCTTCATTACACATGGGGCTGTATTTCACCTGCCCGTTAACCATCCGGCTGCAATCGTTGGTTACGATACGCTGCACATTAAATAAAGCATCACTGCCGGTCAGCATTACTTCCCCCATATGGGATACATCAAACAATCCGGCTGCCTTCCTGACGGCCATATGTTCCGTAATAACGCCCGTTTCATATTGTACCGGCAGCAGGTATCCTGCGAATGGCACAATTTTTCCCTTACTTTGTACATGACAATCGTAAAGAGGTGTTTTTAAATCCATAATGTCCTCCTATTCCTTTCCCCAAGTTATACTTTAAGGGAATTATGTAATGAATCCGATTATCAGCAGCGTCTGCAGCCGTAAAAATGCTGGGCGGGTTGCTTATTGCTCGGGAAATTGGGAGGAATTTCCCGCATTAAAAAAAGACGTACTGAATAATCAATACGCCTCTGTTGATTTACCTGAAAGATTCCTTTATGGTGAGATCATAAATATAATAAAGTCATAAATATGATGAAATCATAAAGTTGCTTCGTCGGTGCCATATCGCTTTCCAGAGTATCGTCCAGAATTGGTCCTTTTGCCTGAGAGTTATTGCGAATCACCTTCGGCGCTGTAATAATTTTAGGCATTATTACAGTCTCTCCCAATCCCTTCAACCGAAATTTTATTTAATTTTAATATGTTAAGGCATAGAAGTCAATATTTTTTTAGCACTTTTACGTAATTATTCAATTATTCCAAAACCCCAGTTGGGATTGGGATATATTAAGCTATTATCTCTTGCAGCCGTACTGGTAATAATATACCGGACAATAATACCATCCATGTTAGGAAAAAAGCCCTTTACTATTCCCCATTCTAATAAACCTGCTGCAATACCGGCTGTGTAGGCGGATGCAATGCTGGTACCGGAAAAAGGCAGAAATGTATTCTCCAGGGTAGGTGCCAGTATATTTACACCGGGAGCCGTAATATCCGGCTTCGGTAAATTAATAGAGGTAAAACCATTACTGGCATCATAGTCCAAAGTTCTGTCCACCGGGTTATAGGCGGTGGCGGTAACCGTATTGTTACTGTTACCGGGAAGACAAACTGTGGTATACGGATTAGACCTATGAAGAAAAGTCTCTTCCGAGATAAAATTTCTTATAGGCAGCCAGATATGAAACCGGTTAACCAGGTCTCTTGCTCCTCTAATACGAAATCTCCAGGTTCCCTCCAGTATATTTCTAAAGCGGAAAAGAATTAACTGCTCCTCCGAATACGCTTCACTTACAAAATTATTAATATGAATGGCGGCTGAATCCATATATATTTCCATGTGACTTTGTCCTACAAAATTATCGCCGATATTATATATTAATTCTCCGGACGGTGAATAGATTTCCATTGTTATAATATTGGGCTGGTATCCCCATAGTTCCATGGTAAAGTTTTTATCTTCCGCGCCAATGGTCAGTTCCACATCATCATAGTAATTCGGCGGTATGATCTCTCCGAAATAATGATGCTTCTGACTTCCTTCATTACCGGCCGCCAGAACAATTGCATTGCCTGTAAGACCTGCAATTTCAGAAAGATAATTACTCATGATATCTTCCCCTTTGTGAGATCCCTGAGAGGAACCGATACCCATGCAGATAACAATGGGCCGGTTCAGCCGGGCGGCAATATTTATTAAGTAACTAATGCCCATGAGAATATCATTTTCCTGAAAACAAATGGCATCTTCCGGAATTCCAAAAAACTGTTTTATATTTGATTTTGCAGCCTTTAATTTTACGACTACAAGCTCGGCATTGATGGCAACTCCGGAAAAATTATTCTCATCATTATAAAATCCTGCTGCAATTCCTGCCATAGCGGTTCCTTCCCCAATCGTATCGGTACTTGGTACTACAGAAAGCGGATTATCCGATTTTAGAGCTGTATCAATCTGCTCTTTCGTATATTCCGTACCATAATAATAATCAGGCGGATAGTTAATATCCGAATCAATGGATTGATCCCAGATCGCCAGTATTTTGGATGTATTGTCAGGATACCGGAAGATCGGGTTTGTATAAACAATTCCTGTATCTACAAATCCGATTAATACCCCTTTCCCAGATATATTTTCTTCCGGTAACCTGCGGACAGTATAGGCATTGTCTGCCTCATTAGGAAAAAACGTCATTAATCCGTAACATTTTGGTATTGCTGCATACCCAAAATTTCCCAGGCTTCCGTCAGACAGTTCACTGGTCGGTACATGCAGCACGGCATATTTATCATTAACGAAATTATAAGAAATATCAGCAATTTCTCTCAGACGATACAAGTTGTTAATAAACTCAAGTTCTACTAATAAATCCGCATAATCATTACTTATAATTTTATATTTCTCATTATCATTCATGTTATACCAATTAGATTTATTCTTATTGTAATCTATGTTATTTCACTTGAAATGTTACTGAACATTTGCATAGATTCATATTTTACATCATTAGCATAATCCAGGCAAAACCTGAGCAGGTTGATAAAATGCCGTATAAAAAACCACCTAATGACACCTTATATTTAGATAATAATTAAATTTCCTCCAAATTGTATTTGACATCCCGGAAGGATCTTGTTATAATAACAAAAATAAAAAAAGTAAGAGCGATGACAAGGAGTAGTACATACTCACCAAAAGCACAGAGAGAAGATGGATGGTGCAAATCTTCCTGGAGGGGGTAAAACATATTAAATTAATATGTTTAGGCGAGAGCTTTGGAAGTAGCCTTTGAGCTGTGAACCGAACAAGATAACTTTAGTAGGCTTCACCGGAGTTTCCGCCGTTAAAAGGAAAGCAGTATCAGATTACAGGTAAGAGGTTCCGGCATGTCAGGAGGCTTACTTCACTTTAATCCCGTACTGGCTGAGTGCAAGAATACCTTCTTGAATCTAGGTGGTAACACGGACTATAATTGTTCGCCCTAAGCTGATTTTTTCAGCTTAGGGCTTTTTTTATGCTATCTTATCTTTTTCGTTAAAAACTGATTATTCATTAATCCGGAACAATATGGAAAACCTCAGACCGCAGAAAGGAGTTACATTATGAAAGTAGCAGGAACAAGTTTATTTGTTAAAGCATTAAAGGAGGAAGGCGTAACCACTTTATTTGGTTATCCCGGGGGATATGCAATTGATCTATTTGATGAATTGTATAAACAGGAGGATATTGAATTAATTCTGCCAAGACACGAACAGGCATTAATCCATGCCGCAGACGGCTATGCACGCGCAACGGGAAAAGTCGGCGTATGTCTGGTAACCAGCGGTCCAGGTGCTACCAATCTGGTTACAGGTATTGCCACCGCTAATTATGACAGTGTACCCTTGGTATGTTTTACCGGTCAGGTCCCAACCCATCTGATTGGCAATGATGCCTTTCAGGAAGTAGATATTATCGGAATAACCAGAAGTATCTGCAAATATGGCGTAACCGTTCGCAGCCGGGAAGATTTGGGCAGAATCATAAAAGAAGCTTTCTATATTGCCTCTACCGGTAAACCCGGCCCTGTTATTGTGGATCTCCCCAAGGATATTATGCTGGAATTTGGCAGTGATATTTATCCCAAAGAAGTAAATATACGTAGTTATAAACCAAACATGAAAGTCCATACCGGCCAGCTTAAAAAAGCCCTGGAAATGCTCCAACATGCCGAACGGCCGGTTTTCCTGGCAGGGGGCGGGGTTACCATAGCCAGAGCCAAACAGGAATTTACGGAATTGGCGGAACTTCTTAAGATACCCGTTGTTACAACTATTATGGGGAAAGGTTCCATGGATACGGGGCACACGCTTTATATCGGTAATATCGGTATGCACGGCTGCTATGCAGCCAATCAGGCTGTCAGTGAATGTGATCTGCTCTTCTCCATCGGAACCAGATTCAACGACAGAATAACCGGAATGCTGGTAGAATTTGCACCCAAAGCGAAAATTGTCCATATTGATATTGATTCTGCTTCCATATCGAAAAATGTTATTGTTGACATCCCCATTGTAGCAGATGCAAAACAGGCTATTGTAAAAATGCTGGAAGAACTTCGGATACCGGATGACAGCAAGGATAAGCACGCCGCTGCCGAATACAGTACCGGCCTCTGGCTAGAACAAATTAGCAGCTGGAAGCTAAAGCATCCTCTGGGCATGGCAGCCGATCAGGGTATTACACCTCAGAAAATCATTGAAAGTATAAACAGGCTCTTCCCGTCTTCCATCATTGTAACGGATGTTGGCCAGCATCAGATGTGGACTACACAGTTTCTGGAAATGAAGGATGGAACACAGCTGTTAACCTCCGGAGGGCTGGGAACCATGGGTTATGGATTTCCCGCCGCCATTGGCGCAAAACTTGGCAATCCGTCCAAAGAAGTTATCTGCATATCCGGAGACGGCGGCATCCAGATGAACATTCAGGAACTGGCTACGGCAGTGGCACAGGAACTGCCTCTCATACTTTGTATCTTTAACAACAGCAGTCTGGGGATGGTACGTCAATGGCAGAAACTTTTTTATGGAAAACGTTACGCATTAACCTGCCTGCGTTCCAGAAAGAACTGCAATAAGCATTGTAAAGGTGCAAACAGCGCCTGTCCGGTCTATTCACCGGATTTCATTAAACTGGCAGAAAGTTATGGAGCTTATGGAATCCGGGTGGAATCAGAAGAAGATATTGAGAACGCTTTCCGGCAGGCTGTTTTAAATAAACTGGCTCCCACCATTATCGAATTTATGATCGACAGCGAAGAACTGGTACTTCCTATGGTACAGGGTGGAAAACCGCTGAGCAACATGATACTGGAATGCTGAAAAAGCTGATGAATACCGCTACGGTATAAAGATTAAATAGATAAATCAGAACAACTACCCAGATAAATTTATGATAAGAAAGGTGTAAAATATGAAAAAAAGATGGATTTCACTATTTGTAGAAAATGACATTGGCGTACTGGCTAAAATCTCCGGACTTTTTTCCGGAAAATCCTATAATCTAGAAAGCCTGACCGTAGGTACCACGGAGGATTCTACCATATCCCGAATGACCATCGGGCTAAACAGCGATGACATAACTTTTGAACAGATAAAAAAGCAGTTAAACCGTATGGTGGAAGTAATAAAGGTTCTGGATTTTACCAATACCCAAACCCATATGAAAGAAATTCTTTTTATAAAGATCAGAAACTGTACGAAAGAAGAAAAAGCAGAACTATTTCAGATTGCGGACGTATTTAAGGTATCCGTAGCAGATTATGGAACGGACAGTATATTACTGGAATGCGTTCAGACTGAAACCAGGAACGATGCCCTGATCAAGCTGATAACGGAACAGTTTAAACAGATTGAAGTTGTCAGAGGCGGCAGCGTGGGGATTGAGTCGATCAGCATGACAGACCGGTAAACCAATATAAAACAGGTTATATTACACCTGATTTCCGCGCTTATTAATGGCGGCTTATCCTCTAAGCCGGCACAATTACCTGCGGACACATCGTGTAATATAACCTGAATCTTGCCTTAGTCATTATCTCTCACAATCATAGTACTGTAGCCCTGCTCTCTTAATTCCTGTTCCAGCTCCGCCGCATCCTCCATGTTATTAAGCTCTCCCACCTGGACTGCATAAAACTCTCCCTGGGGTACCATAAGTACATCATACCCTGCATCAATCAAACTGTTCTGCAGTGTCTGGGCATTGGATAAAACACGGAAAAGCCCCACTTGTACCCGGTAAACCGGACTCATATTATCTTCAAACTGAAGACCATCCAGTATTCCGGAGGCAATGGCATAAGCGATCTGATTCATGTTCTCATCAAATAAATCATTGTCTGCATCGGTATTAATGAATCCTACCTCAACCATCAGAGCCGGCATATTGGTTCTTCTTAATACGGCCAATTCACTTCTGACATCTACACCCAGATCGGTAAAACCAATTTCGCCAAGTTCCTGGTTAATATTCTCTGCGATGGTCTGGTTGATTCCGCCTTCATCATAAATCAAGGTCTGGACTCCGCTGTAAGTATTGGGAGCAGGGCTGGCATTCCTGTGAATAGACACAAAAAGATCTGCATTTTCTTCATTGGCCATATAAGCACGTTCAAGAGGTGAAATGTAGCTGTCATCTATCCGGGTAAATATAACGTCTATTCCGCTGTAAGCCAGTATTTCACCAACCGACAGAGCCAGATTTAAATTATCGTCCTTTTCCAGCCGTCCGTTATATACTGCTCCGTCATCATAACCGCCGTGACCTGCATCTATAACAATTCTATATGCCATGTTATCCTCTATTACCATATAATATTACCATATAGTATGCAGGTAAATCGTAAGGGTTCCAACATTCCTTATTCAGAAGTACTTGTTATACCATCTGACCGATTCTGTATTCATAATAATCGTACTGAGTCTGTATCTGAAAGCCCTCACTGGTATACAGATTATAGGCACGGCTGTTTTCACTGCCAACATGCAGTGTAACCGCGTTTAGATTTCTTGCTCTAATGAGTGACATAACCTGCCTTAACAGACGTCTGCCATGTCCTTTTCCCTGTAACTCAGGTGAAATGCCAAAGCCGAATATAGATGCCTGTTCTGCTCCAAAACTAATATTACAGATACCTGCAAGACGGCTGTTTATATAAGCACCGTAGCATTTCATGTATCCGGAATGTATTGACAATTCAATTACATCACGGGTTTCATCCATATCCGTATCAAATATAAAGCTGCTTATTTCAGTAGCTTCACCGATTCTATCCTGGGTTAATTCTTTTAATACAATTATATCCTCCTGAGTTTCATCTGCCGGTTTACCAGAATAACAATCCTCGGATTTTTGAAACTGATAAGCTAAAAGATACTCCGATTTGGAGTATTCTGCTTTCATTGCTTTTAATACCGCCAGACCACTTTGACTCTCCGGTTCTGTCACAAACAAAGCCAGGTGCAGGTCAAAACGTAATAGTTCTATCTTTGCTTTCTCTAACAAAACATTAAAATAGCCTTTCTTTCTTTCAGAAGGTAACGTATAGGCTGTGATTTCCGCTTCCTCTTCAAGAGGCTCAAAAATAGCCAGTACACTGACCAACCTGTTTTCTTCATACAGAAGAAAAAAACTGTCCAGATTGACGTAAAAATTAATATCATTGTCCAGATATATGGTTCTTTCCAGTCCGTCTGCTTTTAAACACTCTTCAACCAGAGCTTCCACGTCTTTTATCTGCTGCGAATTTAATTTATGAAGTTGCAGAATTTTCATACTAGCTCCCATGGCATAAATCATCTGCTTGCAGATGATTTACTGCCTCAAAATCAGGGTGTGAATTATGCACTTCTCAATTCACACCCTGTTTAAATTAATAAGTTAATAATTCAAATGATTAATTAATACTGGTTTCCTGCTATATGAACTTTGATGAGGTTTGTTGTTCCGGATACTCTTAAGGGAACACCAGCTGTTATAACTGTTAATTCGCCCTTTTTCAGATAACCTTTTTCTTCAACGGCTGAAACTGCATGTTCAAATAATTCAAACGTGTCTCTTTCTTCATTAATAAGTATGGGCGTTACACCCCAGGATAAGTTCAGCTGCCTGCAAACATGTTCCTCCGTAGTACAGCCGATTACCATACAGGCAGGGCGGTACCTGGAAATCATTCTGGCAGTCTTGCCGGATTTGGTTACCGTAATAATCATGGCTGCATTTAAGTCATGTGCCGTAGTACAGGTGGCATGTGAGATCGCATCGGTAATATCCGGGTTTTCTTTGGATTCCAGCAAACGGAAACGTTTCTTAAAATCAATATCCTGTTCGGTACGTAAAGCAATACGCACCATAGTCCTTAATGCATCCACCGGATAGAGTCCGGCAGCTGTTTCTCCCGAAAGCATAATTGCACTGGTACCATCATAAATCGCATTGGCAACATCCGTAGTCTCCGCTCTGGTAGGCCTGGGGTTTTTTATCATGGAATCCAGCATCTGTGTAGCGGTAATAACTTGTTTACCGGCATTATAAACCTTTTTGATAATCTTCTTTTGGATAACCGGTACGTCTTCGTTTGGTATTTCAACACCCATGTCTCCACGGGCAATCATAATTCCATCTGATACCGCAATGATTTCATCGATATTTTCGACACCTTCCAGATTTTCAATCTTAGCAATAATATTGGTAGTCGTACAGTTGAACTCATCCATAATTTTGCGGATTTCCAAGATATCTTCAGCACTTCTGGTAAAGGAAGCGGCAATAAAATCATAACCGTTTTGTAAACCAAATATAATATCCTGACGGTCTTTCTCACTGATAAAGGGCATGGATAATTTAGTTCCGGGCACATTTACACCTTTATTATCCGAGATACTGCCATCATTATTAACCGTACAAATAATATCGGTATCCGTCAGGCTGTCAACGGTTAACTCAATTAAACCATCATCAATTAATACCGTTGCGCCGGGTTTAATATCATGTACCAAATGTTCATAATTAATATATACACAGGAGGAAGTTCCTTCGATCTGTCTGGTAGTTAATGTAAAGGTCTGGCCTTTAGTCAGTGTAATCCTGCCGTCCCGGAATTTGCCGATTCGTATTTCCGGTCCTCTGGTATCTAACAGCGCGGCTATGGGCAGATTTAATTCTTCCCTGATTGCTATAAGTTTGTTCAGCCTGCTAAAATGCTCCTGTTGATCAGCGTGGGAAAAATTAAACCTTGCAACATCCATACCGGATAAAGCCAATTCTCTTAAAACACCTTCACGATCCGTTGCAGGTCCTAATGTACAAATAATTTTTGTCTTCCTCATATTTTCCTCCTATTATACCTTTCATGAAGTCTATGATACTGAGACATAGCTATCCCAGACAGACTAATAAAGATAAAAAATTACTTTCTATATTATGTTATTTTTCTTTTCGACATAAGCCATGGGATGAATAATATACTAATTCTAAGAATATATCTATCTTTTAAAAAAATCTATATACTATTTTAACAAGAATTTATAAGATTAAACTTGATTTTAATAAAACTTGAACACAAAACTCGGGTTAGGCCGGGACTGTATCCACATTTTTATTTCTCACTAATTATGTATATGCTGACTGAACAGCAATGTCAATTACACCTAAAGGGTATCTCAAATTTTTTTAAAAGTCAACCCTGTTTTCTTTACATAATATATGCTATAATCAAATCTTATCAGTCAACATGTCGCCTTATCTTATTTTGTGTTGTCGGATTTAGTTTTATTATCTGTTTTATCTGAAGCATTTGCATCTACCAGTGAGGTTGTTTTTAACTGGTGATCTTTTTTATTTATATTATTTCTTCCCTTATTATCTTTTTTCGCCATACTATCAAACCTTTCCGTTTTTAATTTTGGAGAGAAAAACGTCTATATTCTCTTCCTCTTCTTTTTGATTCGCATTAAGTCTGCCCAGCCTGTCGCATAATCCCAGCAGAGCCAGTTCATGCAGATCTACCTGCTTCTTCATCATTTTAACATTACCGAAATTCATATCTTTTAGTACATACAGGATATGCATGTGATATCTGACCAGATTAGCCACCTTATCCGTAAATTCTTCCTTACAGGAGAAGAACTTAAGGAAGTCCCTTGCCAGCGGTTCCCCAACGGCATCATGATCATAGGATGTTATTCTTCCCTTACGTGATCTGGTGGTATCCGGTTTTCCAATGTCATGAAGAAGTGCCGCCCACATGAAAACCTCCGGGTCCGTGCTGCTGTTTTTCCTTGTTGCAGCTTCATTTACCACCAGCAGGGTATGATTCCAGGCACTGCCCTCCGGATGATGTACCGGAGACTGCATGGTTTCCTTTAGTTTTCTTAACATAGAAAAAGGAGCCTCTTTAAATAAACTGTTTTCAGATACACAATTTAAATAAACAGATGGCTTCTCATCATCCAGCAGGTGTTTGTGAATTTCCAGAAACAGGTTTTGTTTATCCGAAAAATTCGTATCCTCTGCCGTCTGAAATTTGTTCATACTATTTAAATAAGTGATCTCCATTTTATTCTGCTCCTTTTTCTACAAAAATAGTATATCCTGAAAAAACAGATGTATGTATCCACACATCTGTTTTCATGATTTATTATGATATAAATTATTTTGATATAAATTATGCTGTTAATTTTATAATGTAATTATAATGATATTAATTTTATGATGTAGTTATTATGATATTAATTTTATGATATAAGTTTTTTGATATAAGTTTTTATAATATAAATTTTTATGATATACGTTTTATGATATACGTTTTTATGATATACGTTTTTATGATATAAGCTTTTATAATATAAATTTTTATGATATAAATAACGACATATCGGATTCCTCCGCATTGGCAAGCATAGCCGCCGCACCGCCGGGTTTTACGCCGTCAATGAGTTCTTCCATGCTAATCCCCATAACATCCATACTCATGGTACAGGCTATCAGTTCAACTCCATTCTCCAGAGAAGCCTGGATCAGGCTTTCCAAACTGTCAACATTTTTATTTTTCATGACCGTACGTATCAGCTTAGCTCCCATACCTCCCATATTCATTTGGGAAAGGCTGAGTTTTTTGCTGCCTTTTGGCATCATGGCTCCGAACATTCTGCTGATAAAATCTTTTTTAACAGCAACCTTCTCCGGTTTCCTTAATATGTTAAGTCCCCAGAAGGTAAAAAACATACTGACTTTTCGTCCCATGGCAGCCGATGCATTTGCGATAACAAAAGAGGCAATGGCTTTATCCAGATCACCGGAAAAGACGATTATATTTTTGCTATTTCCTTCGGACAACGGCTGTGTGCAATCCTTTGTCTCTGTCTTTGTGCAGCCTTTTCTCAAAGAGGCTTTCGTGATTCCTTTTTCTGATTCAATTCCAAGAAAAGTATTTCCCGTTCTCCTGCACCAGGCCTTCACATCAGCGGCAAAGGCCGGATCCGTAGCTGAGATTTCGATTAAGTCCCCTTCCGCGGCATTATTTACCGTTTGTGCTAACTTCATAACAGGACCTGGGCACTGTAAACCGCAGGCATTCACATCAATCTTTCTAAAGGTAGGTACCTCCTCTGCCAATGCCGCTGCCGATAATACTTCTTCCGAAATTCTCTCTTCATCACGAACCAGGATGGAAGCTTCACCGAAAATACTGTTAAAAAGACGGTAACCACCGGATAAGTTATAACATTCGAATCCGTGTTGACTCAGGATCCGACAGGCTATATACCCGCGCAGTCCAATCTGGCAGGTTACATAAACCGGTTTTGTCTTATCAAGCATGCCCAGATTCTCCCGAAGTGTATCAAGGGAAGTATTTGTGAAACCGTCGATTGTGCCGTTATCATATTCCAATTCTGTTCGGATATCAAGCAATGTGACCGATCCATCCCTCGGCAGTTCCTTAACCTGGTGCCAGTGAAAAACTTTGACCATTCCCGATAATATATTTTCAGCAGTAAAGCCTGCCATATTAACCGGATCTTTTGCCGAGGAATAAGGCGGTGCATAAGCCAACTCCAGCTCTGCCAGATCATATACCGTCATTCCGGCACGAATTGCAGTTGCCAGTACATCCAGTCTCTTATCCGTTCCTTCATAACCTACAACCTGGGCACCTAAGAGTTTCCCGTCCTCTTTCTGAAAGATCAGTTTTATTGACAAACCGGTTGCTCCGGGATAATAGGAGGCATGGGAATTGGAATAAGTAAATGATTTTTCGTAATTCAAACCCAAAAGCTTTGCTTTTGCTTCTGTAATGCCCGTAGTGGCAATGGAAAGATCAAAACATTTTAAAATTCCGGTTCCCTGGGTTCCCTTATAGAAACTTTTTAAGCCGCAGATATTATCAGCTGCGATTCTGCCCTGTTTATTAGCCGGTCCGGCAAGCGGAATGAATCCAGCTTCCCCGGTAATAAAATCTTTGATCTCCACCGCATCTCCTACCGCATAAATATCCTCATCGGAGGTCTGCATTGATTCCTTAACGATAATGGCTCCTCTTTGATTCACCGCCAGTCCCGCAGCTCTGGCCAAAGACCCCTCCGGTCTTACTCCAACGGAGAGCATAACCATATCCGCGGTTATTTCACCATTGCCAAGAATAACCTTTATCTGGTTTCCAAAATCTCTGATCTCCTTAACGCCATCTTTCAAAATTAAGGTGACTCCTTTGCTTTTAATATGATTATGCACTTCTGCCGCCATATCAAAATCCAGGGGTGCTATCACATGATCCGAGAATTCAACAACCGTAACCTCCAGTCCTGCCTTATGCAGATTTTCCGCCATTTCAATTCCGATATAACCGCCTCCGGCGATAACAGCACTTTTTACATTCTTTTTTTCTATAAATTCCTTTAGCCTGTAGGTATCCGGTATATTTCGAAGAGTGAATACTTTGGGATTATTAATACCGGGAATATCCGGCTTTGCCGGTTCAGCGCCTGGTGACAAAATTAATTTGTCATAATCTTCCTCATAGCTGCGGCCTGTTTTTAAATCCTTTACCGTAACTGTTTTTTTCACGTTGTCAATACCGGTAACTTCCTGTAAAGTTCTGACATCAATATGAAACCTGGCACGGAAGCTTTCCGGTGTTTGAATGGTAAGGGCTTCTTTTTCGGTTATGTCGCCTCCTATATAATAAGGCAGACCGCAGTTGGCAAAGGAGATATATTCACCGCGTTCAAACAGGATGATTTCTGCATATTCATCCAGCCTTCTAAGACGTGCAGCTGCGGAAGCCCCTCCTGCGACTCCGCCTACGATTAAATATTTACCCATGATTCTCCTCACTTTCCAGTGTAAATTTCGTTCTGAATTATGTAACGATCATAACACCTGCATAAAAAAATAACTGTGACCGTGTCACAGTTATTTGGACTTTTTTATATGTTAGGATTCGGGTGTCAAAAGGTCAATTTTGTGTTTTAAATGAATACGGGCGTAATATTTACTATCATAAATATATATATTCAATTTAGCTGCCTTTCCCTCGAACACTATATTTTACAAGCCTCTAACGTCTCAAAAATCAAGCCGGCTGGCTTGATTTTTGGCCAGAGTAAAATATATAAATATATTTGACAAAATATAAGCAGTGTCCTCGGCCGGCCGACACAAAATTGAATATATATACACTGTATTCATAAAATACATGTAGAGAGACCTTTTGACACCCGAATCATGTTAGGTAAGCCTGACATTTAATCCCCTATTAAATCACTTGTTATAATTTACTACCAGATATTGATATATTTTTCTTATTAAATACAAAAGATAATTTAAGATTTCCTTTCGATTTATATCCACATAATACAATTCTGGCTTTTCCTTTATCAATAGTAAACTTATCACCATTTTTATATCCTTAATAGATTTATCATTTTGAACTAAAACTAATCTTAGGTTCTTGTCAATTGTACCTTCAATATTAACAGTAATACTTGCCTTCTTTTTAACCTCTATATTACACCATTTATATACACCTGTAAAACCTTCATAATCCCTTGCTCTCCATTTAAAAATCCCTGGTAAAAATATCACTGTGTTCTAACAAGCTTTCCACCGTATCAAATCCCAGTCTGTGCAAAAGTTCTATGACATATGGGTTGTCAATGGGAGTCGGATAACTGGCTGCATCCCCATATTCATTTACATGTTTCCTGCCTTCCCTTCGGTCAATCATAACCTTGGGGCCACCGACACAACCACCGACACAGCCCATGCCTTCAAAAAAGTTAGCCTCTGATTTGCCTTCTTTTAACTGATTGATCATTTCACGGCAGGCCGGAACTCCATCCGCCTGTTTGGTTCGTACCGTTATCTTACGTTCCGGGTTAAGGCGTTTTACCGTTTTTTCCACTGCCTCGCTTACACCGCCGGTTCTGGCATAGATCCTGCCGGCTCTGGAAGAATGGTCTTTTTCACTCTCCTTCATTTTAGAGGGTTCAATGTGCGCAAACTCAAAAATATCCTGCACTTCCTGAAAAGTCAAGACATAATCTACGGCATCCGCTATGTCCTTTTCACGTGCCTCCGCTTTCTTTGCCAGACACGGACCAATAAAAATGGTAACCGCATCGGGATGCAGTACTTTTATGGTCCTGCCACAGGCTATCATAGGGGAAACGGCTCCCGGTACATGAGGCATCAGTTCGTTATAAACCTTTCGAATCATTCCAATCCACATGGGGCAGCAGCAGCTGGTTAACTGATAATCCGATTCCTTCACAATATTTTTATCAAACTCCAGCGCTTCTTTTAAAGTCAGGATATCCGCAAATAAAGCAACTTCTATCATACCGGCAAATCCGAGCTTCTTAAATGCGGTTCTGAGTTTTCCCGGTGTTACTGCTTTACTGAACTGTCCTAAAAATGCAGGGGCAATCAAGGCATAAACCGGTCCCTTAGCAGTACGCACCGCATTCATTGCCGGCAGGATATCCCTGCTTGCCGTTAATTTTTCCGATTTGCAGTTGTCAATACAGGCATAACACCCCGTGCATAAGTCCTTATCAATGGTAATTACACCATCCTTATCCTTTACGACAGCATCAAATACACAGCTTTCGGAACAAGCCGGCGGGTGATCCGGCGGGCAGCTGCAGTTTCCTATTTTAATGACAGGCGCATATTTTTCCGGGTGCAGCAGACAATCAAGGTGGTGCGGATCATAATCTTTGAGCTCCTCTGTTTGAGAAGATCCGTTTACCGAATCCGCCACCAGTCTGCGGTACAATTCTTCAAATGATGTCATCTTAAAACCCTCTTTTCTCAAATCCATAACTTTGATATAATTCTTTCCTGTTAACCCGGCTTTTAAACGATATAACTAAAAGCGTTCCTATACAATCCACATTGCATTTTTAAGCGCCTTAGATTTCATATTAAATTTTATTTTTTAATGACTTATTTTATTTTTATTTCACTTCTTATTTTATTACTTATTTTTTACTTAATTTCTTATTTGTATTTTATAAATAGTTATTATTCAAATCCATTTTATTCCATTTATGGTAATTGTATGAAAATCTTATAAAACAAGGTAATTTTACATTTAATAATATTATCATCTCTTATATTTTATCACAATTAACAAATTATATCAGAATTAACAAATTATATTTATTGTATTGAAAATTTAAATCTGATAGAATATTATAGTAAAACCTTTGCAGTATGCCATTTTGAATGAGGGGTAAAGCCAGCAGCATATGGCAAATAAATAATAAACGGAGGATGAAAGGTATGAAAGCAGGAATTAAAAAAGGATGTATCGGATGCGGTCTATGCACTGATATTTGTCCATCAGTATTTCAAATGGGTAGACGTGCCTATGCAGAAGTAAATGAGGAAGAGGTATCTGCAAAAGACAGCAAAAAAGTCCTCGAAGCTGAGGCAAACTGTCCGGTTAATGTTATTACCGTAACCGAATAATCACATTATTACATAGTGCCTGCGGCACATACAACCAATGTATGTTATATGCAAAACCGCTTATAACATAACAGCCTTTAAATTCCATTAAAATGAGCCTGCAGAAAATCTGTAAATTACGGTAACCTATTACCTATCCTTTACAGATTCCTGCAGGCTCTTTTCAACCACAGGTAATACACAAAACGACAGACCATGTCAGGATTCTGTATGAATATGGCTGACACAATCTTTTAACGTATGCCATCCCAGAACCGCACATTTTACCCTTGCCGGCATATGCGAAATATCCTTTAATGCAACTGCATCCTCCAATACTTCCAGTTCCTCTTCGTTTGTAATCTCATGTTTTATCATTCCGAAAAAAACCTCGGCAAGCTTCATTGCTTCGTCCAGAGATTTTCCTTTAATTATATCAATCATAATCGAAGCCGAAGCCTGTGATATGGCACAGCCTTTGCCGGTATAACCGGCGTCTTCAATTATCCCGTCAGACAGCCGCAGCTCCAGTTCGATTTCATCTCCGCAGCTTGGATTGACTCCGTTAAGCTTAACCGTCGGATTATCAATATGGTGTTTATTGTGCTTGGAATTCGTATGTTCCTGCAATACTTCCGTATAGATCTGTTCAATTCCCATATCCCAGCCACCTCCTGACTTTCTTTAAACTCTCGATAAACACATCAATCTCCTGGATTGTGTTGTAAAAATAAAAACTAATTCTGCAGGTAGCCGCCGTATCCATAAACCGCATAAGGGGCTGTGCACAGTGATGGCCTGCTCTTATGGCAATACCATCTGCATCCAGAATGGAAGCCGTATCATGAGGATGTACTCCTTCCAGGTTAAAGGAAATGACTCCGCTTCTGCTCCTGCCGGGTTTCGTTTCACCATATAGCTCTATCCCTGGTACTTTAGATAATTGTGTTAAAGCATATTCAGTTAGCTTCTCTTCTCTTTCCTGAATCACCGGATAACCGATTTTATTAATATAGCTGATGGCTGCTGCCAGGCCTACGGCACCGCCCACATTCGGGGTTCCGGCCTCAAATTTATTAGGAAGCGGTGCAAAAGCTGCCTCCTGTTCGTACACAAATTCTATCATTTCCCCGCCTGTAAGAAAAGGCGGCATAGCATCCAGCAGCTCTTTTTTGCCGTATAGAACACCAATCCCCATGGGCGCCAGCATCTTATGTCCTGAAAATACTAAAAAGTCCGTATCCAGTTTTTTAACATCCACCGGATAATGAGGTATACTCTGGGCAGCGTCTATAATAACGGCGGCACCTACGCTGCGGGCTTTTTTAATAATATTTTCCACGGGATGTATGGTACCAAGTACATTGGAAACCTGTGCAATGGATACAATTTTGGTACGTTCCGATATCTTGTTTTCAATATCCTCTTCTAATATATGGCCTTTATTGTCTAAATATAAGTAGGTAAGCACCGCTCCTTTTTCTTTTGCCACCTGCTGCCAGGGAACAATATTACTATGATGTTCGGATATGGAGATTACAATCTCATCCCCGGCTTTAAGTACAGATCGTCCGTAGCTGTATGCCAGCAGATTCAGGGCTTCTGTTGTATTTCTGGTAAATATGATCTCTTCCTGGCTGCCCGCATGTATAAACTCTGCTGTAATCCTTCTGGCCTCTTCATACGCATCGGTAGCATCTACACTCAACTGGTACAAGCCCCGGTATGGATTGGCATTCTGCTTCCTATAATATTCTTCTACCGCCTGAATGACTGATTCCGGCTTCTGGGTTGTGGCCGCATTATCAAAATAGATAAGAGGTTTGTTGTTTACTGTCGTATTAAGTAAAGGAAAATCACTTTTAAATGGATTTAACATGGCTTAACCTCTCTTTCAGATACTCAGAAATATCTTCCCGCAGGGAATTGTAAGGAATTTTGCTGATTACAGGTTCAAACCAGGCTTCCAAAATCAGTTTTTTCGCTGACAATTCATCCAGTCCCCTGGACATCATATAAAAAAGCTTGTTTTCATCTATCTTACCGCTGTTGGCGGCATGTTTTCCTTCTACATTCTCTTCCCCGCACAAAATTAAAGGTGCGGATACATTTTTAATTCCGGAACCAAACAGCAGGGTATATTCACTCTCATGACCAGCCGCTCCGGCGGCTCCCCTTTTAAAATCAATAGTGCCCCGGAAGGTTTTGCGGCTTGTATCCATCAGTGCTCCATTGAGATTTATCTCACTTCCGGTTTTCTTTCCGGTATGGTCCGCCACATAATTAAAATCAATGGACCGGTTCTTATCACCAAAAAATACCGTATTAATGTCCAGTCTGCTGTTCTCACCGGACAGCAGAGAATGAATTCCGTTAACGGCCTTCAAACCACCTAGTTCTGCTTGGATTATGTTGATTTTTCCGTCTTCATGAAGCCTTGCACCGATGTTGTTTAAATGCACGGCTTTTTCATTTAACAGCTGAATCTGTATTAAGTTAATAACAGCATTTTTACCGGCGGAAAGATAAGTTAATCCACCATGGAATACCGGACATTCCTCTAAAGATCGGTACACCATAACTACTGTTAAGGAACTATTGGCTTCCGCAACAATGCAGTTAAAATCTACAACGGTAGAATCCTTATCATCAAGAAGGTATTCCAGGAAAACCGGTTCTTCTATCTCCTGCCCTTCCGGTATCCGTAAGGAAATACCGGCATTACGGTTCTCTTTGATGAATTTTACCGCTTCTTCACCTGCTCCGGTCTCAAGAGTTATAAAATCCTTTGTATCCTCAATTCCGCCGTCATCGTTAAAGATTTCCAATGGGGTATCTGATTTCAAAGGATTTTTCAGATAGGGCTTTAAATCCGGTACAGTCTCCAGAAGTGATGTATCATTAACTCCCAGCCAGCTCCAGGTTCTGACCGGAAGTTTATTTACCTTAGCTAGTTCTAAATTCATGTTTACTCCCATCCGCGTACTTTGGTACGCCTACATATCAAAAGCCGAAAGTGTTTTAACATTCAACCTCTTTTACAGGATAAGTAACTCAGCCTATACTCCCTTCCATCTCCAGCTGAATTAAATGATTCATTTCCACTGCATACTCTAAAGGCAGCTCTTTTGCAATCGGCTCCGCAAAGCCGTTTACAATCAAGGCTTTGGCATCGATTTCGCTAAGTCCTCTGCTCATTAAATAAAATATGCTGTCATCGCTTATTCTGCCGATCTTCGCTTCATGTCCCACATCCACTTCATCATTTCGTATATCCATAACCGGTATGGTATCGGAGCGGGAAGCAGAATCCAGCATAAGGGATTCACAGGAGACGGAGGATTTGCTGTGGGCTGCGCCGCTGTCTATTTTAACGGAACTGCGGAAGGTGCAGGAACCGCCGCCCTTGGAGATGGACTTGGCATTCATATGGGAGGAAGTATGGGGTGCTGCGTGAACGACCTTGACCCCTGTGTCCAGATTCTGGCCTTTCCCGGCAAAGGTGATGCCGGTATACTCCATTCTGGAATGTTCTCCTTTTAATATACTCATGGGATATAGGTAGGATACATGAGAACCAAAGGACCCGGAAACCCACTCCATGGTACCGCCTTTTTCCACCAGTGCCCTTTTCGTATTCAGGTTATACATATTCTTTGACCAGTTCTCAATGGTGGAATACCGGAGTCTGGCATTTTCACCAACGAAAAGCTCCACACAGCCGGCATGTAGATTGGCAATGTTATATTTCGGAGCAGAACAGCCTTCAATAAAATGAAGGGTGGCCCCTTTATCCACAATAATCAAGGTATGTTCGAACTGTCCGGCCCCGGGTGCATTCAGTCTAAAATAAGACTGGAGCGGAATCTCTACGGATACTCCCGGCGGTACATAAACAAAGGAGCCTCCTGACCAGACCGCACCGTGAAGGGCTGCAAATTTATGGTCTTTTGGTGTTACTAACTTCATGAAATGTTCCCGGACCATGTCTTCATGTTCCCGCATGGCACTTTCCATATCCGTATAAATAACACCCAATCTTTTTACTTCTTCCCGGACATTATGATATACAACTTCGGAATCGTACTGGGCACCAACACCTGCTAAGGAGGTTCTCTCCGCCTGTGGTATTCCCAGCCGCTCAAAGGTATTTTTTATCTCCTCCGGAACTTCTTCCCAGGTTGCATTCAGTCTTGTGTCCGGCCGCACATAGGTTACGATATTATCCATATTAAGACCATCCAGGTCCGGCCCCCATTTTGGCAGTTCCAGGCTGTTATATACCTTTAAGGAATTCTGTCTGAATTCCCGCATCCATTTTGGATCATTTTTTTCCAGGGAGATGGTATTGACGATACCAAAAGTAAGACCTTTTCCGGCTGAAAAGGAAGGCTTTAATTGATCTTTGATATCATAAATACTGCGGTCTATGTCTTCTACATAAGTTTTGTTTTTTTCATTACCTTCCATACTTAGCCTCCTTTAAAGCAGTTTGGACTTCAAAAATTCCCGGAAGCCATTGGTATTGACCTGACCGATCAGGGAAGCATCTCCTGATTTTACGATACTGCCGTTTTGCAGTATATGCACCCTGTCTACCGGCAGATAATCCAGTATCTTCGTATTATGTGTGATAACAATGAGGGAATTCTTTTTATTTTTAAATTCATGAACTCCCTGAGACACTATTTTAACCGCATCTACATCAAGTCCTGAATCTGTTTCATCTAAAATCGCAAGTTTGGGGTTTAATAAGAGCATCTGGAGGATTTCCGATTTTTTCTTCTCACCGCCGGAAAATCCAAGATTTAAATATCTTTGTGCATACTCTCTGTCCATACCAAGCGTTTCCATACGCTTATTGAGTTCCTTTTTAAATGCAAAAACCCGAACCGGTTTGCCGGTAACGGAAGCCTGGGAAGTTCTTAAGAAGTTCTCAAGGGTTACCCCCGCAATTTCTTCCGGATTCTGAAAGGATAAAAAGATTCCTTTTCTGGCCCTCACATCTGCTTTTTCCGTTGTAATATCCTCTCCCTCAAATAAGATACTACCTTCCTTTATGTTATAACCCGGATGTCCCATAACCGCATATCCCAACGTGGACTTACCGGCACCGTTTGGTCCCATAATGACATGTACCTCGCCCTCGTTGACAGTTAGATCCAAGTCATGTAATATGACTTTTTCCTCTGTACAGACCTGCAGGTTCTTTATTTCCAGTATTTTTTCAGTCATTTTTCTTCCCATTTCCTTTCTGAGTAAATTATTCAGCCCTGCATTTTGCTGCAGTTTAAATCCGACTAAATTAATTCCTACTATTTTAATCCCTATTATAATACTCGGGTATAAATAATGCAAGTATCTGTTAAAAAAATATTAAAGATCCTCCTTTCGTGGGTCATCCTGTATAAATCAGGATATTAAGGCAGATGCTATTGTCAAATAATACCTTAGGAGGAAGCATTATGTCTGATAAAAATATAATAGAGTCTTTTGAACGAAGTGCAAAAACCATGCGGGGTGACAATACCACCTTCGGAAGTAAACTCACTAATGAAGCATCCAACGATCCGGATACCCATAGCGATATTCACGAAAGAATCCAGGTTGATTACAATATCAATGAGGGTTCCCCCTCCATGAAAGAGGTTCATAAATGGCAGAGGGAACATATCAAAAAGGATGACCAGTCCAAAGAAGGTTATCCTCTTAACGTGATTTTAGATCCTGCCATGAGGGAAATGTATAAGGTGGTTCATGACGCCGGAATGACCAATGTATTTGACCGTTTCGGCCAGCAGCAGCCCATCCAGTGCAAATTCTGTATCGAAGGCCTGTCCTGCCAGCTGTGTGCCAACGGCCCCTGCCGTATTAATGACAAAGTGCCCCGGGGCACCTGCGGCGTGGATGCCCACACCATGGTTGCCAGGAATTTTGTTTACCGCCATGTTACCATCGGTACTTCCGCTAATATCTTTCATTGCGAACAGGCAGCCAGAACCTTAAAGGCAGCCGGTGAACATCCGGAAAGCGGCCTTAAGATAAGAGATCCGGAGAAGTTGAAAAAATATGCGGATATGGCTGGGTTTGATACGAACCAGTCCCTTGAGAAACTGGCCGTACATTTTGCCGATTGGATAATGGATGATATCCACCTGCCTTATTATGTACCTTCTAAAACCGTAGAAGCCTTTGCACCCACCAAAAGAAAAGCCTTATGGAAAGAACTCGGCCTCTTTCCCGGCGGAGGCTACAGTGAAGTTGCCTACGCCCAGACCCGCTGTATGACAAACTTTAGTTCCGATCCGGTAGACTTTTTGTTAAACAGCGTAAGACTTGGCGTCGCCAACGAATACCAGGGCTTATTTCTTCTGGATATTATCCAGGAAATACTAATGGGTACCCAGGAGATCGCAGAAAAACAACAGAATATGGGACTTTTAAAAACTGATATGATTAATATCGTAACCAACGGCCATATGCCTTTACTGGCACATGTTGCCCTGGATCTGGCATCTTCTAAGGAATGGCAGAATAAAGCCCGGGAAGCCGGTGCAGATGGGATTCAGATATTAGGACATGTCTGCGAAGGCCAGCAGCTTATGAATTATGAAGGTACTCATAACCAGAGTGCTTACGGCGGACAGGAAGGTGAATGGCTTTCCCAGGAATATCTTCTTGCAACCGGTGTCGTTGATATGTTTATGTTTGACTATAACTGTACCGTTCCTACAATGCCCTTATTTGCAAAACGGTTTGGAACAAAGCTTTTAAGCACCCATCCGGTTATTAAACTTCAGGGTACCGAAACCCTTGATTTTATCCCCGAAAAAATGCAGGAACAAGCGGAAAAGGCTCTTAATATGGCAATTGAAGCTTATAAAAAACGAAAAGCCGATAAACGGAAAACCTATATTCCACCTTATAAGTCCAGCTGCACCGTGGGTTTTAGCACGGAATCCGTAAGAAATGCCCTGGGCGGAAGTTTTGATCCATTAATTGAGCAGATTGCAAACGGCAATATAAGAGGAATTGCTACCATTGTAGGCTGTACCACTGCACGTTACGGTCAGGGCGGCAGTAATATTTTCAAAATCACAAAAGGATTAATTGAGAATAATATCCTGGTACTCTCCGGGGGATGCACTTCTTCCGTTATGGAATATACCGGCTTAACAAGTCCAAAGGCAGCGGATGAATGCGGTGACGGCTTAAAAGCCGTGTGTAAGAAGCTGGGTATACCTCCGGTTCTATCCTACGGTGCCTGCGTGGATATTGGTAAGATGACCCATACCGCCAAAGAATTAGCCGATGCTTTAAATGTAGATACCAATAAACTTCCTCTGGTTATCGGAGCCCCTGAATATCTGGAACAAAAGGCGGTGGCAGATGCCTGTACCGCAGTGGCACTGGGCTGGCTCGTCCATGTAGCACCGGTTCCCTCCATTACCGGCAGTGATGTAGTGGTAAAAACCTTAACGGAAACAACAGAAACGCTGGGACTTGGAAAAGTTGTGGTAGAACTGGATGCAGAGAAAACAATCCGGATCTATGTGGATCACATAGAAAAGAAGCGCAAAGAATTAGGCTTAAGCAGTTTCGCCTAAGCCTTAGTTAAGTTCAAGAATAGCTGCAGTAAATCTGCAGCTATCGCATCCATTTCCGGATAAGAAAGATTATGGCCTGGATGATTAGACCAGAAACCAGCCCGATTATAAGCCAGATAAAATAAGACATCAATCCGGCTAAATCACCCCACCCATCTAAATTTCTGGCAAACATGTCGTATAGCTGTATAAATCCGATCAGGACACCGGTCAGGAATATAAAAGCTGCTGCCTTTAGATTAAAATAGAAAAACAAGGCACAAATCATGCCAATTATTAAAGAAAGAGTTATAAAGACCGTTATGTTCCTGGGATATAAAGCATTTTTTAATAAGAATCTGACACCGGAATAAAGCAGTATAAAGTTTAAAACCGCCGCTGCTGCTCCGGTGATCAGACTGGTTTTAAGATTCTTTTCTTTCATAATACCTCCTATCTCCCATTTATACTGAGCTGAGTTGTTTTTCGCCCCTTTTATTGGTTCGGCATCTAAAAAGGGTTCGTTGTTCATATGGAAAATGGAGCTGCCCTAATATCTTTTTACCGCAGCTCCATTATACTAGCTCCATTGGCATAAACCGTGAAGAATAGCCGCTTTTGCTATTCCTTCAATGGCCCGCATGTCCTTAGCAGGACTATTCACACTACTAATTTACCATTTACCGTCAAAATTTATGGGATTGGCTTTTTCATGTCCTGCTTTGGCTTTTCCCTGAATTTCCGGTACCGGTTTCGCATCATTTTTTACTTTATGTGTACCAGGGTGTTCCATGGTACCATGGGGCTGACTTGGATCCGGACGTCTCATACCTGCTTTTGCCATACACTTAAACCTCCTTAAACATCATTGTTTTTTATGGACTGTTTTTTCGAGTTTCTGTTCTGATTCTGGTTTTCGCGGGTTATAGGTGTCTGTCCGTTGGCTTTTTCCATTCTTGCTTTCTTATTATCCGGCTGACTATCCTTTGGCATAATTTCCTCATTTCTGCGCAAGTTATTATTCTGATAATAAACATTCTATATGAATGTGCATAGAATTTTTTTTCTTTTGCGCCTGTTTCTGTTTTAAAAATTACACCATAAGTATGTTCCGTTCATAAAAAGCATATTCAAAGAATCACTGGAAGTAAATATCGGGATATTTATACCATTTTATCATAAACAACAGGAAAATCAACATACTTATCTGCATACACTGATACAGAAGAAACTTAATAAACAGACTTGCTTTTAAAGAATTTGTTTTATGTAAAATGAATTTGCTTTTTATGCTGTAAGAATGTATTTACTTTTTTGTTATTGATTTATTTATGTAAGAATGTATTTACTTTTTGTGTTAAATGAATTTACTTTTTGTTCTAAGAATGAAATTGCTTTTTATGTAAATAAATTTGCTTTTTATGTAAGAATAGATTCCTGTATATGTTAAAGGATTTTGCTTTTTTATGATAAGAATGAATTTTTTTTTATGTTAAATGAATTTGCTTATTATGATATGAATGGATTTGCTCTATATCATAAGAATGGGATTTGCTCTTTATGGTAAGAATGGATTTGCTTATAAGCCAAGAATGAATTTATCTTGTTATATTTTAAAAAAAGAAGTAAAATTAATAAAAACTCGATCAGCTAGGAGGTTGTATTATGAAACTGGTAATTATCAGGCATGGTGAAAGCGAATGGAATAAACAGAACCTGTTTACAGGATGGGTGGATGTGGATCTTTCAGAGAAAGGACAGGAAGAAGCAACAGCCGCCGGAAAACTTTTAAAAGAAAACGGTTATGATTTTGATCTTTGTTATACTTCTTATTTAAAACGAGCTATCCATACTTTAAATTATGTACTGGATCAGATGGATTTAGCCTGGCTTCCCGTGGTGAAGACCTGGAAATTAAATGAAAGGCATTATGGTGCTCTGCAAGGCCTGAATAAAGCTGAAACTGCTGAAAAATACGGGGAGGATCAGGTTAAAATCTGGCGCCGTTCCTTTGATATCCGTCCTCCCAAACTAGACGAAGAGGATACACAGAATCCGCAGAACCAAAAGCAATACCGGGAATATAAAAAAGTACAGCTTCCCTTATGTGAAAGCCTTAAGGATACCATAGACAGAGTGATTCCGTATTTTAATGAAGTTATTAAAAAGGATATGCTGGCAGGAAAAAGAGTTCTCATCGCAGCCCACGGCAACTCTATCCGCTCTCTGGTAAAATACCTGGATAATCTTTCGGAAGAAGAAATCATAGAAGTTAACATCCCTACGGGTGTTCCCTTAGTATATGAATTTGATTCGGAATTTAATGTTACTAATAAATATTATCTTGGTGATCAGGAAGCGGTAAAGGCACAGATGGAACAGGTTGCAAGACAGGGTAAATCCAAATAGCCGTCATCCGGCTCCTGGGAACATAGCCTTTGGTTCTATTCTTTCGGCAGTTTTTAGTATCAGAAACCCAATGACATCATATAATAACTAAAAAGAATAATGGTGAAATTATATGCTGTTCAACAACAATATTTTATCGAACTGCAAGAACCAGATTACTCTATTTAATATTTTCCGTAAATTATGGGAAGAGCATGTATTCTGGACCAGATCATTTATAATCAGTACGGCGGCCAATCTTGAGGATCTGGATTTGGTTACGGAAAGACTTCTTCGCAATGCGACAGATTTTGCTGTGGCATTTCGAAATTTTTACGGTGTTAATAAGGCAAGGGATCTGGAAGCCCTGTTCAGAGAACATTTACTTATTGCCGGAAGTCTGGTAGGTAATATTAAAAGCGACAATGTGGAAGCGGTATTTGAAGACCGGAAAAAATGGCAGCAGAATGCAGATGAAATAGCGGCATTTTTAGGCGATATAAACCCTCACTGGTCTGCAAGGCAGTTCCGCACCATGCTTTATAGCCATTTGAAAATGACGGAGGACGAAGCTATTTACAGGTTGAACGGAAAGTACGCATCCGATATTGCGATATTTGACTCCATACAGGCACAGGCTTTGCAAATGGCCGATTTCATGGCTTATGGAATACTGAATCAATTTTTCCTAAATCCCTCCGGCAATGCCAGGGAATAATACAAAACATATTAATTTAAAGTCAAAAGGGTTGTATCTACATATGGTTGGTTTGAATTTCGAAATTAAGTCCGTTTATTGGTGCCGGACTTAAGCCGGAAGAGGCGCCCATATTATATACAACCCTTCTTTCTCTTCTGGTACTAATCCAATTTATTCCCTTCCATAAATTTATAAGGTTAAATTCTAATCTATTATTTTAATGTCCTATCAAAAAGCTTTACAGTAAAAAGTAACTCTTAATATGAGGCGAAATGAATAGGATAGAATTATCTTAAATTTTTATAAAATTTTATTTGAGTTTAGCAGCAAAAAGCCTGTAACCGTGAAAGATACTGATTGCCTTATTTCTCTTTTTATTGCTGCAGTATTGTGAAATATTTGGCACACTTGCATATTTTAAAAAAGTATGTTATCATATCCACATAAATTTTTAGGAGGAAAGTTACAATGGAGTCAGACCCTGACCCTGACGGGAATAGTATTATTACTCAGATTATAATACTTATTGTTTTAACATTAATTAATGCATTTTTTTCATGCGCCGAAATGGCAACTGTATCCGTTAACAAAAACAAAATAAAAAGATTAGCGGAAGCAGGTAACAAAAAGGCAAATTTAGTACAGAATTTAATTGAGGAACCCACCAAATTCTTATCAACCATTCAGGTAGCTATTACCTTTGCCGGATTCTTTTCCAGTGCATCTGCCGCCACCGGACTCTCAGGTCCTTTAGGACAGTGGTTAGTAACCCACAAGATTCCATATGGTGATCAAATTTCATTAATCCTGATTACTGTAATATTATCCTATTTCACTTTGGTATTCGGTGAACTGGTACCCAAAAGAATCGCACTGCAGAATGCGGAAGCCATTAGTTTGTTTGCCGTAAAGCCCATATTGATGATCTCAAAAGGAGCCTCTCCTTTCATACATCTCTTAACCTCATCTACGAATCTGGTTATGAAACTCTTTGGAGGAAAAGGCGATGTGGTTGAAGATATTTTGTCCAGGGAGGAGATAAAATCTCTTGTGGAAGAAGGACAAGTTCATGGTGTTCTTAATGAAAATGAAAAAGAGATGATTAATTCTATTATTGAATTTGATGATAAACTAGCCAAGGAGATTATGACGCCCAAGATTAATGTCTATGCTGTTAATGTCCTGGACCCGCTGGATGAATATATAGTAACTCTGCTGGAAACCAAGTATTCCAGAATACCGGTTTATGAAGATGATATTGATAATATAGTCGGTATTTTGTATTCAAAAGATTTTATGAGAGAAGCAGTTAAAACCGGATACCAGAATGTTGATATCCGTTCTATTATGACAAAACCCTATCTTGTACCTGAGAGCAAGAATATTTATGAGTTATTCAAGGAACTTCAGAAATCAAAAAACCATATTGCGGTTTTAATTGACGAATACGGTGGTTTTTCCGGTATTGTTACCATGGAAGATCTGGTGGAAGAAGTAATGGGCGATATCGAAGATGAATATGACATTACAACATCTAAAATTAAAAAACTGGATAATGACACCTATCTCATCGATGGACTTTTAACCATCGACGAGTTAAACAGTAAACTGGATTTAAATATCTCCTCGGAGAATTATGAAACAATATCAGGCCTACTGATTGATACTATGGGTGAGATACCGGGCGACCACGATGATCGTACCATTGAACTTGATAATCTGGTATTTAAAATTGAGAGTGTTAATAAAAAGCGAATTGAAAAGATTAAATTATATATTGGCACCATAGAATAGTACGATATGAAATATCAAAATGAATCTCTAACCTCGCCGCTGTGTTTAGACAAACCACTACGCAAAAGAGTTTAGAAGGCAGCAAATATAAAACAGTAATACATCCATCTAATCAATCAATAAAGCCCCGGTATATAAGTCAATTGCTTATACACGGGGGCTTTTCAGTTATACCAGCTCCAACACCATATAACTCTTTTACCAGTTCAACACCATATAACTTCTTTTTTAATGATTTTATGATTTCATATATATGCATTTGAATTAAATCAACTGCATATCTAACTTCTCTTATCTACGAAACAACCGCTTCTGCCTTTATTCCTTAACCGAACAGATTAAAGGTGAGGAAAATCGTTGCCGTCAGAGTTGCTACTAAGGATACAACGGTTATCTGGGTATTAATAGAAGGGCCAGCGGTATCCTTAAAAGGATCGCCTACCGTATCGCCTACTACCGCTGCTTTATGAGTGTCTGAATTCTTACCGCCGTTATGGCCCGACTCCACATATTTTTTCGTATTATCCCAAAGACCGCCTGCATTAGACATAAATAATGCAAAAACTAAGCCGCTTACGATATTACCGGTAATAAATCCGCCGATCGCCTGTACTCCTCCGATAAAACCAACCAACAGCGTCGCTATAATCGTCACCAGGCCTGCGGGAACTAACTCCTTTAAAGCACCTGTTGTAGCAATTTCAATACACTTTTCATATTCAGGTAAAACACCCTTTTTTCCTTCTTTTAATCCGACGATCTCACGGAACTGGCGATGGATTTCCTCTACCATACGCTGAGCATTCCGTTCTACCCCAAGCATTAACATTGCGGAGAAAACCGGAGGAATAGCCGCGCCAAACAGCAAACCAAAAAATACCGTAGGATTTAATATATCAAACCCGGTAATTAATTCCAATCCGGCCTCGGCAGCCGCTCCGTTTACTTCACTGATGAATGCACCCAAAAGAGCTATAACCGTAAGACCGGCAGCACCAATGGAAAATCCTTTGGTTACCGCTTTAACCGTATTACCTGCACTGTCAAGGGAATCGGTAATTTCCAGAGCTTTTTCTCCCAGATCACCCATTTCAACCAGGCCTCTGGCATTATCAACAATCGGACCGTAAGCATCGTTGGATATAATCATACCTACGATGGAAAGCATACCTACTGCGGCCATGGAAATACCGAACATAGCATAACCTTCACCTAAAGGTTCACAGATTTTATAGGCAGCTAAGGCAGAGATACCGATACCGATCATAGAAGGTAAGGTACTCATCAACCCGTAAGAAAACCCGGAAAGAATTGTAAAGGCAGGACCGGATTCAGAAGCTTTCGCCACTGCATGAACCGGTTTCTTTGTGTCATCCGTAAAATAATCGGTTGCAAGACCGATAACTACACCTACTAAAAGACCTATGGCACTGGCAAACCATACACGCCATTCAAACTGGAACGCAAAGGTTGCAAGAGCTGTTAAAACACCGAATATTATCATGGTTACGTATGTATTACTATTAAGAGCCCTGGTGGGACTTCCTTTTTCATCCATTCTGGCTGTCAGAACACCGATGATAGAAGCTAATAATCCGATTGCCGCGTAGCAGAATACCATACCGGCATTCACGGTACCGCCCTGAATCTTATCAATGGCAGTTGCCATAACCAATGCGGCTGCCATGGAAGCTACGTTGGAATCAAAAAGATCCGCACCCATACCTGCAACGTCACCGACATTGTCGCCTACATTATCTGCTATAACAGCAGGATTTCTGGGATCATCCTCCGGTATTCCCAGTTCTACCTTACCAACCAGATCGGCACTGATATCTGCGGTTTTGGTAAATATACCGCCGCCTGCTTTCGCAAAAAGTGCCATGGAACTTGCACCAAAGCTGAATCCTAAAAGGGCTGTTGTATTATTGGTTATAAGGAGAACCAAGGAGACTCCAAGAAGACTGGAACCAACTACAGCCATCCCCATTACGGCACCGCCGCGGAATCCGGACATAAAAGAAAGTTTTATACCTTTTGTGGAAGCTTCCGCAGATTTTATATTGGCGATTGTTGCGATACTGATACCGACTTTTCCCGCGATTCCGGAAAAAATGGTTCCGAATAAATAAGATACAGCCATTAAGAAATTATTTAACGGATTGCCACTCCAGATTGGAGAAGGCAAAAACAAAAAAATAATAACTGCTGCTACAATACAAAAGCGAGCAAGCGTTTTATACTCTTTTGCTAAAAATGTGTTTGCACCATTTCTTATGAGCTTACCGACCTCAGCAATTTTCTTATTGGAGGAGGGTTGTGAAGCTACCCATTTATAGAGCCAGAATGCAGCCCCAAACGCCAGGATAGAAATGATAATTGATAAAACCTGAAATACTACTACGTCAAAATCCAATTTACTCATCTCCTATTCAAATATTTTGGCCATTTTAAACCACATAATTGATAGTAACACTTTTGTTCCTATTGTTCAATAGAAAGGTTATATTTTTATTAATTTGTAGCACTTTACATAATTATAATGCCATTATTTGTAATTAATCTAGCAATTATATAGTATTACTCTAGATAATTCGACATAATTTTAACATTTATTACAGCATTAGATAAATTTACCAAAAAAGCCCACCCTGTTTATCACAGGAGGCAGGCTCTATAATCTATACAATATTTGGTTAACTACAGTAATTTAGACGATATAGCTTCGGTTGTTCTGGCCTTATTGACCCTTGACTGGCTATAATGCTTAACAAAATAATTCATATACAGTACTTCCAGCAAATACAGTTGAACCACAGAGGTTGATGAAGCACCGCCGTCAAGAGGGCCTTCATTGGAACCGCATAATAATACCACATCTGCACGGGCAGTCAGAGAAGTTTTTGCAAATCTTGTTATACATACCGACTTACAGCCATTCTGTTTTACAAGCTTGTGAACTTCAATCATATCTTTTGTAGATCCGGAATAAGAAAAGATAATAGCCAGGTCACTGCTTTCCAAAAGGGATGCAGCCATACACTGCATATGATAGTCGGCTACAAATTCAACATTGGGCAGTATTCTCATAAATTTCTGTTTCGCTTCCAATGCAATGACTCCGGAGGAACCAATGCCAAAAAAGTGTATTCTCTTCGCTGAAGATATCAGATCAACTGCTTGCATTACGGCATCGAAATCAAGCAGCTGAAACGTCTCACTTAAGGCTGCCTGATTGGTGGAAAGAGTTTTCTGGCAAACTGTCTTAACATCGTCATCCGGATCGATAGTACCTGCAAATATGCCGATATTCCCTTTTTTACCCGCGATATCCTGTGCCAGTACCATTTTAAATTCCTGATATCCGCCTAGTTTTAAGGCTTTACAAAAGCGGAATACCGTGGTGTCCCCCACGCCGCACATTTCGGCAAGGTCCGTTATTGAAGTATATAGTACTTTTTGTGGATTTTCAAATACAAAATCAGCTACGAGCTTTTCAGATTTTGTAAATTTTGAATAGCAGTCTTCTATTCTTGAATAAATTCCCTCCATAATCAGGACTCCTTTTATTCTTTACTGGTTATCGCTTCCACGAACCGTTTTGTTATGTCCATAGGTCTTGTGATGGCAGTTCCTACGACGGCAGCATGTATTCCCATACTAAAGGTCTCCTGTAATTGTTCCGGCGTCCAGATACCACCTTCCGCTATTACAGGTATCTTAAGTTTTGCGCTAAGTCTCTTCATGAGTGTGAAAGCCGGTAATAATGTCCCCTCTGTAGCTTTCGTATAACCGCATAAGGTAGTACCGGCCAGATCGAACCCCAGCTCCTCGGCATGAACTGCCTCCTCATAGGTTGAACAATCGGCCATAAATAGCATCCGGGGATATTTCCTTCGTATATTCCTGAAAAAGGTATCCAGATCCACTCCATCAGGCCGGGGTCTAAAAGTCGCATCAACGGCAATTATGTCTGGCTGGCTTTCCATAAGGGCTTCTACTTCTGCTTCGGTAGGTGTTATATACACTTCACTATCCGGATATTCCTGTTTATATAATCCTATGACCGGCAGATTAACTGTTTTTTTTATTTCCCTAATGTCTTCCGGCGTATTGGCCCGGATACCTCTGGCACCACCAAGCCAAGCCGCATATGCCATTTTAGACATAATATCGGAACCATACAGGGGTTCATGGGGCAAAGCCTGACAGGAAACGATTAAACCTTCATGTATATTCTTAAGAATCTCATCTTTTTTAAGCATAAAAACCCCCCTTTTATAATAGGTACTGTTTGAATTCCTTCCTTGTATTTAACCGCCTGGCTATGTTTTAAAAAAATATTTTCGTATATATTGAAAATTTTTTTCTTTTTTTCAAATATTATATTATAATTACCCAAAAGTCAATGTTGTTTTACATCGATTTTAAGTGATATTTACATGGAACTGAAAATTATTTTTATTTTAACTTGATTTTTAAATTATAAGTTATATACTAATAATAAATAAGAAAAGAAATAGAAAGGTTCAGGTGACAACATGAATTTAATAAAAGCAAACGATTACAATGACTTAAGCAGAAAAGCTGCCAATGTTATTTCCGCCCAGGTTATACTGAAACCCGACTGTGTGTTAGGCCTGGCTACGGGTTCAACTCCGGTCGGAACATATAAACAGTTAATAGATTGGTATAATAAAGGAGATGTGGATTTTTCCAAGGTAACTACTGTCAACCTGGATGAGTACTGCGGTCTGCCGCCGGAAAACAATCAGAGTTACCGTTATTTTATGGATCATAACTTCTTTCTTCACATAAATATAGATAGAAATAAAACCAATGTACCAAACGGATTAGCCGCTGATTACGAAGCAGAATGTTCCCGTTATGATAAACTGATTGCGGAGCTTGGTGGAATTGATCTTCAGCTGCTGGGAATCGGCCGCAACGGCCATATCGGTTTTAATGAACCGGATATTTCCTTTGAGAAAACCACCCACGTTGTTGATCTGGATGAATCCACCATTGAAGCCAATGCAAGATTTTTTGAATCCATTGATGATGTTCCGAAAAAAGCCATCACCATGGGTATTAAATCGATTATGCAGGCTAAAAAGATATTATTAATCGCCAACGGTCCGGATAAAAAAGAAATTATTGATAAAGCACTTCACGGACCGGTAACACCGGATGTTCCCGCATCCATCCTGCAGTTTCATCCGGATTTAACAGTAGTCTATTGTTTTGAATAGGAGGCAGATATGATTTACAAAAACGCTGATGTATTTATTAACGGGACTTTTACGAAAGCAGATCTCAAAATCGAAAATGGCCGCATCAGTTCCATTGTATACCCGTCACAGCAGGATGAGGCAGAAGCTTGTTCTCTAACCCATTCCGGGACAGGTAACGAAGAAGTCCTGGATTGTTCGGGCAAACGGATTATTCCGGGATTTATAGAACTTCATTCCCATGGTTGTATCGGTTATGATTTTACCACTGCCGAAAGTGCAGATATGGAAAAAATGTGTGAATTCTATGCAAAAAACGGAATTACTTCCATACTGGCAACTACCATGACTATAAATTATGAAGTTTATAAAAATGCAATGCTGACGATAAAAAAGTTGATGGAAAACCAGGAAAAAGGCAGCAGAATTATAGGTATCAATATGGAAGGTCCATTTTTGGGGGCAGATAAGAAAGGTGCTCATGATGTCAGATATCTTATGCCTGTTGATGAGGATAAATACAACGAATTAAATGATTTATCCGGCAATAATGTAAGAATCATCGATCTGGATCCTAATCTGTCCGGCTCTATGGAATTTATAAAAAAACACAGTAAAGATAAAGTGATATCACTGGCACATACAAGTTGCAGCTACGATCTGACGGCGGAAGCCGTTAAGGCCGGAGCAACCCATGTGACCCATCTGTTTAACGCCATGAACGGCCTTCATCACAGAGAACCTGGAATCGTCGGTGCGGTTTCCGATTTTGATATACATGCGGAGATAATTTGTGACGGTATCCATATTCATCCGGCTGTAATCCGTTTGATGTATAAAGTGGCTCCGGATAAGCTGATTCTCATATCCGATTCTATGAGTGCTGCCGGATTAGAGGATGGCATCTACGAGCTGGGCGGTCAGAAAGTGTATGTTCAAAACGGTAAAGCAGCTCTGGAGGACGGAACCATTGCCGGCTCTACTACTACGGTTTATAAAGCCTTTAAGAATGTTATTGATTTTGGAATTCCGGCCGAACAGGCAATACTCAGCGCAACCCTGATTCCGGCTAAAGCTGTTCATGCTGACCACGAAATCGGTTCCATAGAAGTCGGCAAAAAAGCTGATTTTATCATTATGGACCAGGATTATAACATTGAGAAAGTTTTCCGTGACGGAATCTGCATTTAGCAGTAATATATATTACGGTATATTATCACAAGCATTCCTGCACTATTTCCATGTAAGTATAAACTATTCTTTATTGATAATCTAAACTCAGGGGATACATACTATATCCGCAAAAAAGGCATCAAGTTCACAGATTTGTACAACCGGTTAATGTTCCGTGAATTACTCCGTTGATTAACCACAGGTTTTGTACAATTCCAAGAACCTGGTGCCTGATTTTGTTATAAACGTTACTGGCTTTTTCGTATCCCGGATTATTTTATAAAGTTTTTTGAATACTTGACTCCCAGCAGAATCGCTTCTGTCATACTGATTTCGCTTGCTATTCCTTTTCCGGCTATGTCCATAGCCGTCCCATGATCAACGGAGGTTCGAAGAATCGGCATCCCGCCCGTTATAGCTATGGTTCTTTCGAAGTCCAGCGTTTTGGTAGCGATATGCCCCTGATCATGATATAGGGACAGTACACTGTTATAGCGGCCTTTCAGCGCCAGATGGAATACCGAGTCGGCTCCTATGGGACCTGTAACCTCATAGCCTTCTTCCTGAAGTTCCAGAACAGCAGGTGTAACATGATCCACTTCTTCAGTGCCAAATAAGCCGTGTTCACCGCTGTGAGGATTCAAGCCGGCAACTGCCATGATTCCCTCTGTAACTCCTAACTTCTGAAGAACTTCTTTGCACCGCTTAACATAATCCTTAATCCTGTCCTTGGTAATCAGGTCACAAGCCTGTCTTAAAGATACATGGCGGGTCAGGAAGAACACCCGCATTCCGCGTACTTCAAACATGGTAATAGGGTCTTTGGTACCAGTTAAGGCACCAAAAATCTCAGTATGTCCTATGTAATTGACATTACCGGCCTTTAGGGATTCCTTGTTGATGGGGGTTGTGGCAACAGCCGCAACTTCACCTTTGTTGGCAAGTTCGATGCTTTTTTCTATATAATCGTACGCTGCTTTCCCGCACATACCGTTAATCTCGCCGATTCGGTATTTCTCCATATCCACGTTATTCAAATCAATTAGGTTTAGAATGCCTTCTTCATACACTCCTTCTTCCGGGTGATTTATACATATTACTTTTAGCGGTACGCCGGTAAAACGGATGGCATCATCAATTATTTTCTTATCTCCCACCACCACGCAGCACGCTGCTTCAAATACCGGCTTACTGGCAATGGATTTTACTACGATTTCCGGACCGATACCGGCCGGATCACCTAAGGGTATTGCTATAATTGGTTTATTCATCTTAACTCCCATCTGTGCGCCAAGCGCACGTACAAATCAGGATGTTGAAAAAACTGCTTTTGTTTTTTCAACCTAACCTCTCCTTATTTATTAATTGCGAAACACCAAGATCCTATCTAGATGCATGCAAAGATTACAATTTCCAAAGCTGCTGTTTGCACAGAGTAAAAGCTATGGAACCAGCTTCTCTAAAAGATACCGGATACATAAGTTCATCGCATTTTTATCTCCGGCCATACCACCTTTTGTTATCACTTTCAGGCCGTTAAACTCGCCGGATATTAATTCACCGTAAGCGGCTAACGGGGTCACCTCATCAAACAGCCTGATACCCGCTGCATTAAATTTTCTGCCAACCGCCGCAGTAATATCGCCCCCGCTGGTATATAACCCTTTAAAACTCTGATTCTTATTTAGTATGAGGCAGGCAATTTCAGCAAGGGAATCGTTTATCCGGTTACTGACCTCTTCCGGTGTACATTTTAAAAGTGCCGCATATTCTGAAAAATCCAAACGGTTTTGAGGAAAGATACCGTCACCGACTGCGGCACAGACTTCATAGCCCTCACAGTTATTAAGTATTTCCATCACCACTCTTTTAATCTCCTGCTCTTTTCTCACATCACTTTCCAGCAGCTCTTTGGTTTTAATATGAATTATTAAAACGTTTTGTTCCAATAACAATTCTTCCAGCTGATTTCTTGTTACCGGATTAACGCTTCCCACGGCGGCAAGTACTTTAAATCTGCTTTTTTTCTTTCCGGGAACAAGCAATTTACCGGCTATGGCCGCAGTAAAGCTTCCCGGATCTACCGCTATAAACCTGACACCGCTTTTTATGATTCCCTCTGCGATGTTGTCTAAGTCCTCCCGGGAAATACTATCAAATACAATAATCCGGTATCCCTGAACTTTTAACTTATTTATTTCAGCTGCAAGATGCTCCTGGCCCTGCATAATATCCTGAATATACAAAGAAGCGGTTTGGTAGACAGACTGACTCCGTATAATATCTGCTGCTGCCGCCGTATGAACCGGGGTTTTGGGGTCCTGGGCAGCTTCTGTTTTATCCAGCGGAATATTATTTACCAGCAGATAACCTCCCACTAAAATCCGTTTTGCCTCCGGAAAGCAAGGCACTACCATAGCTATGGCACCATTGTCCAATGCATCTAACAATCCGTCGATTTCCCTTCCGATATTGCCTCTTAGGGTACTGTCAATTCTTTTGGAATAGACCAGCACTTCCTCCTTTTTTAATAAGCCGGCTGCATAATAAACACGGTTATAGGCTATGGTTGGTTCCACCGCCCTGCTGTCCGTAGGATATACGATACAGTCACATTCCTGCAATTCGCTAAGTGCCAGCCGATCTGCGTTCAAAACAGTACAAGTATTAAAATTGTTTTTTTTAAGCAGCACTCCTGCCGCATTGGCACCCGTTAAATCATCGGCTATGATAACACACTGGGGCATATTTACTCCTCCTGAATCAGACTGTTTTAAGATATAACAGTTTTAATTTCCTATTTATTTAACTTAAAAAATAAAGGATTTGTTTCTTTTTCAAGGATATAATTTATGTTCAATTTTGTCAATAAAAAGCAATTGAACAAATCATTGGATGTATAAAAATATACGGAACCGCACATTCTAAACCTGATAAAATGAAAGGAGGAATTTAATATGGAAGGTAACCCAAGTATTCAATGTGTCGTTTCTGAGTGCAGATATCATGCCGGAGAAAAAGATTATTGTACCCTTGATAAAATTCAGGTCGGAAGAGTAGATTCATTTTCATCTAAATCCGAAGATACTGACTGTGAGTCTTTTATCGTTAAAGATGATAAGACCTTCTAGTTTTCGTTTTTCATTTTAACAATTAATCATAAGCACCTTCCTTATGCTTTGATTAACAATTAATAACCGGACAATCCCTTACGTTGCAGATCAAGGATTATCCGGTTATTTTTAAAGAATGGAATTCCAGTATCTAAAGGTCTCTCAACAGGTCTTGACATGGCGTCAGCGTCAGCACCGGCGCCAACAGGCCAGTCTCTTTTTCTTAGATTTAGGAATATTCACGTTCACTGTAATGATGAGCCTGCTCTAGCATCATATCTTTTACTTTCATAAGACGGATCTGGGTGCTGCGCTCATTTTCATCCAGTTTCATTTTTATATATTTAATATTTTCCTGCATTTCCGGTATCATAACATGTTCCAGGGCATTTACACGCCTTCTGGTTTTTTCGATTTCTCCGGCCATAAGCTGGCAGGCTTTTTCGCATTCAGCCAGCCGCAGCATATCCGGCAGAATCTCCTGTAGGGATTTTACCGCACCGTCCAAATCACTGGAGGTAAATGCAAATCCATATGGATAGATATCGTTTTCATCCGGTGTTTTTGTTTTATAGTCAAAAACCGGAATGTCCACACTCATTGCATTTCTGGTACTGACTTCCAGGTAGACCTCCTGCCTTGGTGCCATTAAAGCAACATTTAATACTTCTTCTTCCATGCTGGCCCTGGCTAATACGAATTTTTTGTTTGCCTCAGAAATTCCTGCTTCAACCTTCTCCCGCAAAGTTTTATTTTCCCGGACCAGATCAAGGAACTGCCGCATTAGTTCATCCCTCTTATCCTTTAGCAGTTTATGCCCCCGGACAGCCGTAGTCAGCTTTTTCTTTAGCTTGGTAAGCTCCATACGTGTCGGGTTAATATGTGCCTTAGCCATTAAAAGCACCTCCTTCCAAACCCCGAATGTATTAATAACAAAGAAAGACCTGTATAGTAATACGCAAAACTTATATTAATTCTGTCTTCCGTAATACTCATCCAGAAATTCATCTTTAATTCTCTTTAATTCGGTTCTTGGTAGAATGGATAACAGCTTCCAGCCAAGGTCAAGAGTTTCCTCAATATCCCGGTTGGACAAATACCCCTGGGATACATATTCCTGTTCAAAGGCATCGGCAAATTTTGCATACAGTTTATCGATATCCGTAAGTGCCGCCTCTCCCAATACCACCATTAATTCTTTGGCTTCCTTACCTCTGGCATAGGCCGCAAATAACTGATTCATGGTATTGGCATGGTCGGCCCTGGTTTTACCTGCTCCGATTCCTTTATCTTTAAGACGGGAAAGGGAAGGAAGTACATCAACGGGGGGCGTCACACTTTGACGGTAGAGCTCACGGCTTAATATAATCTGCCCTTCGGTAATATACCCGGTTAGGTCAGGGATGGGATGGGTCTTATCATCCTCCGGCATGGTTAGTATCGGTATCATGGTAATACTTCCGGACTTGCCTTTCTGCCGGCCGGCGCGTTCATACAAAGAGGCCAGATCGGTATACATATAACCCGGATATCCGCGGCGTCCCGGAACCTCCTTGCGGGCGGCGGATATCTCACGGAGAGAATCCGCATAATTGGTTATATCCGTCATAATAACCAGTACATGCATATTCTTTTCAAAGGCCAGGTATTCAGCGGCTGTCAGTGCCATACGGGGAGTCGCGATACGTTCCACCGCAGGGTCATTGGCCAGGTTTACAAACATTACGGTACGGTCAATGGCTCCGGTCTGCCGGAAGCTTTCCGTGAAGAAATTCGCTTCTTCAAAGGTAATACCCATAGCTGCAAATACTACGGCAAAAGGTTCGCTGGTACCCCGAACTTTGGCCTGGCGTGCAATCTGAGCAGCCAGTTCCGCATGAGGCAGGCCGCTGGCGGAAAAGATGGGAAGTTTCTGCCCGCGAACCAGAGTATTTAATCCGTCTATCGCCGATACACCGGTCTGGATAAACTCCTGAGGGTAGTTTCTGGCAGCCGGGTTCATTGGCAGTCCATTAATATCCATGCGCTTTTCCGGCAGTATTTCCGGCCCTTTGTCGATTGGCCGTCCTAACCCGTCAAATACACGGCTTAACATATCCTCGGATACACCAAGCTCCATACTGCGGCCTAAAAACCTTACCTTGCTGCTGGATAGGTTTATACCGGCAGCATTTTCAAATAATTGCACCAGTGCATTGCCTTTATCAATTTCCAGTACCTTGCAGCGGCGTTTTTCACCATTGGCCAGCTCTATTTCAGCCAGTTCGTTATATTTTACATCTTCCACACCGTACACCAGCATAAGAGGTCCCGCTACTTCCCTGATGGATTTATATTCTTTTGGCATTAGGTTTCCTCCTTCTGTGTCAGTTTTTCGGTTTCACGATGTAAATTATCAATAATTTCATCGTACTCTTTTTGAATTCCGTCGCTTGCTCTATATTTAAACCGCCCTATTTTTTCACGAACCGCCAGTTTCACCAGCGCATCCACATCCGCACCTTTACTTAAGGCTTCGGAAGCTATGTCAAAATACTTTAACACCAGTTCCATCATAAGAAACTGCTTATCTAAAGGAGTATAGGTGTCTACTTCGTGGAAGGCATCCTGGTGCAGGAAGTCTTCACGTATGGAACGAGCCGCTTCCAGTTTTAAACGGTCCGGTGCGGAAAGCGCATCCATACCAACCAGTTTCACGATTTCTTCCAGCTCCGATTCATCATGGAGCAGACGCATGATACGTGCCCGGTCGGACATCCAGTTTTCTTCTACCTGGGTATTGAACCATTTCCCCATATTGTCAACATATAAAGAGTAACTGGTAAGCCAGTTAATTGCCGGGAAATGACGTCTGTAGGCCAGACCTGCATCTAATCCCCAGAAAACCTTGACAATACGCAGGGTTGCCTGGGATACCGGTTCTGATATATCACCACCCGGAGGGGATACCGCACCGATAACCGACAGGGCTCCTTCCCTTCCTTCTTTACCTAAGGATATTACCCTGCCTGCTCTTTCATAAAACTGGGCAAGGCGGCTTCCCAAGTAAGCCGGGTAGCCTTCTTCACCGGGCATTTCTTCCAGACGGCCGGACATTTCACGAAGTGCTTCTGCCCATCTGGAGGTAGAATCCGCCATCAGCGCCACGGAAAATCCCATATCCCGGAAGTACTCCGCAATGGTAATCCCTACATAGATGGATGCTTCTCTGGCCGCAACGGGCATATCAGAGGTATTGGCAATCAATACGGTACGCTCCATTAAGGAATGTCCTGTTTTTGGGTCTTTTAATTCCGGAAATTCATTCAAAACATCTGTCATTTCATTCCCGCGTTCACCGCAGCCGATATACACTACTATATCCGCTTCCGCCCACTTGGCCAGCTGATGCTGTACAACGGTCTTCCCGCTGCCAAATGGCCCCGGAACCGAAGCAACACCGCCCTTGGCAATTGGGAATAAGGTATCGATAACACGCTGGCCTGTTACCAAAGGCATGGAAGGCGGCAGCTTTTCTTTATAAGGCCTGCCTACACGCACCGGCCATTTTTGCATCATGGCAACCTTATTGATCCCGCCGTTCTCATTTTCTACCAGTGCCACCGTTTCCTCAATGGTAAAATCCCCTTCCTGCAAGGATGTTATTTTACCGGTTACTCCCATGGGTACCAGAATCTTATGTAATACGATTTCCGTTTCCTTTACCTCACCAAGTACATCACCGGGTTCAACCGTATCTCCAATCCCGGCAGCCGGTACAAAATGCCACTTTTTCTCTCTATCCAGAGATGGGATTTCAACACCGCGGGTCAGATTATTTCCTGTAGCATTCATGATACTGACCAGCGGCCGCTGAATGCCATCAAAAATACTTCCGATCAGTCCCGGTCCAAGTTCAACACTTAAAGGAGCTCCGGTAGACTCCACCGGTTCACCGGGTCCTAAACCTGAGGTTTCCTCATAAACCTGTATAGAAGCCTGGTCACCGTGAATTTCAATGATTTCGCCAATTAATCTCTGACCGCTAACTCGTACCACGTCGGACATGTTGGCATCACGCATGCCCTCTGCTATTACTAAGGGACCGGCAACTTTTTTAATCGTGCCTTTACTCATTTGCTATTCTCCTGCTTCTTAATTTTAATTAATGCTTCTTTATAATTATATTCTTTAATACTATATTTTTTATTAATGTATTTTTTAATATTGTATTTTTTAAATATTGTATTTTTTATTGTATTTCTTAATATTGCATTTCTTAATATTGCATTTCTTAATATTGCATTTTTTAATATTGCACTTTTTAATATTGCATTGTTTTGAAATCCAAGCAGCTTATTACGATTTATTAATTCCAAATAAAAACTATATTTTTATTGGGTTAAACCAAACAATTGTCTCGCAAGATAGCCGGCTTCCAATTGCTGCTCTATCAGAATCAGATACTAATTGTTATTAAATATAATATCGGAACCAACTGCCTGTTCCACCGATTTCTTAACATTTAACATACCCATACCGGTATTGCCGGAAACCCCCGGAATCGGTATGATAGCGGGCAGTTTTTCACTCCGGTACCGGTCTATTTCGGCTTCCAGTTTTGCCTGAAGAGCTTCCGTAATATAAATAACCGCATACCCGCCTTCTGCCAGGCTTTTCAGTTTCTTTGCCGCTTCAGCTTCATCCATTACAGGACAGGTATCAAGTCCCAGAGCTGCAAACCCGTAAATACTGTCACGGTCACCCAAAACTGCTACTTTATACATACATTTCCCTTACCCTTTCCCGTATGGACTCATCCGGAAGATCATTTAACTTTCCGGAAAGTACAATACGAACGGATTTTATCTCATTTTCTCTGGCTAAAATATAGGCTGCAATGGGTGACAGGGTAAATGAGTTATATTTCTGCGGTTTGATATGTTTTATGATCAGATTATCACACCATCTCTCGAAAGCGGAAGGCGATTCCTTTATAGCCAGCACTGCATCGGAATAGACCGTACTTTGAAGATAATTATAAATCTCTTCTTCTCCTGTCAGAGCCGCCTCAATCAAGCTGCTGCTGTTAAGACTTTTACATTCCGCAATAGCGCGTTCCAGGAATTCACGGCGTTTTCCGGTTTTAAAACTACGTATGGCTATGTTAATATCCGAAGCGGCAACTTTAAGCTCGGTATATTGATAAATCAGTGTATTACCGGATTCACTGCCTTTTTTATAAATAGTACTTAAGGCAGCCTTATCAATAATTACATCACACAACTGGCTGTCTCCGGTATGGAATTGAACCTGATATGCCTCTTCGGCACATGATCTCATATAATCCGGCAGAAGAGAAAAGTTATGTTCCTTAACCGAGGTATGGATCAATTCCGGTTTTATGGTTCCATAAGAATGAAAAATACCGGGAACCTCCTGATTCATATATACCTGTTTTATCGCAGCCTTTAAATTATGAAAATCATTACTATACAGGAATGTATCAAACACAGACATATCTTTAACAAGCTCCCGAATCAAAGTCCAGGTTTTCTCGCGTTCCACTGTTAATAATTGCTCTGCTGTTTCACCGGTACCATTCCCCCATCCACGGTCTGAGAGAAAGCGTAAACAGGCTTCGTAACTTCTACAGGCCATAAGCTGTTCAAAGGAAGCTTTATCCAGTAAATCCAGTTCCCTGGAGCGGATACGGGCCACCGCATAAATGTATTGATTATCAGCCATCTTATAATTCTCCTTATTTTATAGATCTGCCCTGCAATTTTGCAGAAGATCCTACCGTAAACGGCTTACATTTTATTGAAACAGTATTTCTCGAACCTTATCCTGCAAAGTTTCTCTGGCGGCAGAAATAAGTGCCTCAAAAGAGCAGTTCACTTGAATATCTCCGTAATCCAGTATAAATCCGCCGTCAATGTCTGCGGTTAATTCAGAAACCGATAACACAGCATCACTTTTATCCGCAAGTACAGTTGTAAAGGAACTCTCGAAATCTTTGGGAAGGCGTGTTAAATCGGATGCCGAAAACAGTATGTGACCCTTTTGGTTCAGCGCATATTTTTTTATCATGTTCCGGACTTTAACTATATATTCCTCATCCGGCTGGCTGGTTAGTGCAGCTTGTGCTTTTTTTATCACATCGGCTATTATTTCCTGCTTTGCATTCAATATTAATTTCTTCTCTGACAGAGCTGCGGCGGATTCCGATCGGCTTAAACTTAATTTAATCTCGTTCTGCGACTCTTCGTAAATTTCCGAACATTTTTTATCTGCTTCCAATACCGCTTCTTTTAGTATTTCTTCTGCCCTTTCCTTTGCTTTTTCTATTTCATTCCGGGCAGTTAAAGCTGCTTCGTCCTCGATATGTTTTATTATTTTATCTAATCCGGTCATAGCCTAGTTCTCCTAACTGTTAAATGTTAATACCGGTAACTCCTATCACGGCTAATATGGATATCAGCAGCGCCAGAATGGCATAGGTTTCAACCATTGCCGGAAAAATCATGGCTTTACCGAAGGATTCCGGTTTTTTTGCAACAACTGCAATGCTGGCAACGGATGCACGAGCCTGACGGATAGCTGAGGTATAACCAACGATGGCCATGGGCAGGCAGGCAGCCAGATACAACAGCCCTTTTTCCAGGGACATTTCCGAATTACCACCTAAAACACCAATCTGAGATAAGGTAATAAAGGCTATCAACAAACCGTAAATACCCTGGGTACCAGGAAGTAACTGCAGAATAAGTACCTTACCAAACTTACTGTCATCTTCCGTGATAACTCCTGCAGCAGCTTCACCGGCCATACCTACACCGATTGAAGATCCGATTCCCGCAAGTAATGCAGCCAGTACGGCACCTGCTAATGCAAATACAATTCCTAAATTATCCATTTTTGTTTTCCTCCTTGAATCTGTAATATTTTGTTTTAACGCGGTAAGGCTGGAACTTACGTCCGCCTCCGCCGTAAAATTTTCCGAAAAACTCAACATACTGTAACCGGTTGGTGTGTACATAAGCACCCAGAGCATTGATTCCGATATTTAACGTATGCCCGAACAGAATTATTAATGTAAAGGGGATAAAACCCAAAGCACCCCCGCCGGCCATGGCTGCCATCTGGTTAATAACCGTACAGATAACTCCGGTTGCCAGTCCTAAAGCCAATAACCTTGAATAGGATAATACGTCACTTAAATAGCCGGTGATACCATATAAGGCATATAGACCTTTTAAAAACCGTTTAAATGGATTTTTTGACTCCCTCCCGTTGGTAAGTATAATACCAACAGCAGATAACGCAGCAAGTATTGCCGCCATATTGCCCAGTACAGAAGGCAGTATTAAGCTGATTCCAAGTATTTCTGTGACCATCTTCATGCTAAGTAATACAAGTAAGGAACTGATCAGTAAAATAAACCACAGTATTACATCATAAAAAAGTGTCTTATAATCTTTTTGTTTAAAAGCCATATAAAACTTCATACTTAGCCCGGTCAGCAGATGAATGATTCCAAGAAGCATAGAGAATGTCAGCATCCGCATCGGTTCATTTACCGGGAAAAACCACAAGGGCGGGATAGTCACTTTCTGTCCGAAATATGTATTGGTGATTACATCCAGCAGATCACCAAAATAACTGCCGAATAATATACCCCAGAAAACCGTTGATATACCGCAGTACAGAAACATTTTCAGGGTCCTTCTCATGCTTTCTTCCATCGTGTCCTTATATTTTTTTAAACCTATGGTACAACAGACGGCAATAATTACACCGTAACCGGCATCAGAAAGCATGAGACCGAATAGAAGGTAATAAAACAGGGACATAACCATAGTAGGGTCTATTTCTCCCTTTGCCGGCGGACTGTAGGATTCCACAATACCTTCCAGCGGGTTTGAAAAACCGTTGTTCCGTAATAGTACCGGCGGTTCCTCTCCTTCCTGTAGCTGCTCTACTTCAACAACTGCGTCAAATTTGCTGCTAATTTCTTCCTTGAGCCTTTCCGATTCTTCACCAGGAATATATCCTGTTAATATAAATAATTTTTTAGACTGAAGCAAACGTCCGATTACTTCATACTTTTGAACTCTCATGGAGTCATAATCCAGTAAGAAACAAATATCTTCTCTTTGCTCTTTAAAGGACCTTATTTCTTCTTCTGCCTTTTTAACTAATAACTGCTTTTCTGTTATCTGCTGTTCCAAATCACTGATCTGGCAGGCTGGTGCCTGTCCGGCTGCCAGATTCGGATATGTAAACCCCTCTTCTCTGAGTTTCTCAAAAATAACCTCTGCATCTCTTTTCAGACACATCAGAAAAATACAGGTTTGCTCCCTGGAAACGCTGAAAATTTCAACTTCTGCGGGAATCTCTTTGTCAAAACACATCAAGATCCCTTCCAATGTCCATTCACCCGGTAAAGTACCGATGAAAGTTTTTGTATGTTTTGTTCCCCTGTCATCTACCGGCAGATCAAAACCTGCCCAGGGTTTAATAAGTTCCTTCTGGGTATTAAACTTTTGCAATTCCGCTCTGGCTTCCACTATTGTTTTCGCCAAATGCCGAATCCGGTTTACCGTATCGGTGACTGCTCCGTATGATTTGTGAAAACCATCATACTGTTCAGCCGATATTTCCGTTCTCCCCTTTAATTTGTCCAGAAGAGATTTTTTAACCGGAATGTAAGTATCCAGTAGCTGTAATGCATCACCGGCGGCGGCAATATTCTTCTGTAATAATTCCTCCGTAACAGATACATCGGCTTTTTGGAATATATCATTCTCGGGCAGTACATCATTAATTTCGATTACCCCCAGCCGCTGCAGCAGCTCCAGTAACTGCTTGCGCTCTTTCTTTAATCCGTAAATACTAATTCGCTGCATTGGCAGCACTGCCATAACTAAGACACCTCCTTTTCATTCATTTCGTTCCTGCCTCATACCTCATTAACCAAAATCAGAGCATGCTTTTAGCCCCATCTGCCCGGCAGGTGGGGTTAAACTAACTCTGAAATAATCAGGTCTATAGCAGCCTGTTCTTTACTTTTAACTACCTCTTTTAACAGTAAAATTTCCTGTTCTGCCCGTAAAACCGCAGACTCAATTAAGTCTGTGCCTTCGGACTGTGCCTGCTTTTTCATTTCGTCTGCATTAAATAACGCTTCTTTCGTTTTTGCAGCAATCATTAACTTTGCGTCTTCAAAAGCTTTTAATATGATTGCTTCCGATTTTACAGCCGCATCCTTTTCAATATTTGCCGCATTAAGCTCTGCCTGGCGAACAGCCTGCACTGTCTCTTTTGCCATCCTTTCACCTCCATTTTATTAATAGCATATATAAAAGATTTCTCCTGTAAGAAAAGATCTATATCAGCTGTCTAAGCTAATTAAGGGTGACAAACCTAAGTCATTAAATGCTGGTAAATTATTTCGTATTTTTCTCTATCTTAATATTTTTAAGTTTTTTATAATAAATGCGGTAATATCGAATACCTGGTCTAAAGCAACGACTATAACCCTGGTAAATACATCTGTGACCGCTCTAATTTATCGGGAGGACTTGCAGCTACACCTAAGTACGGTAAACCGGACATACCTAATTTGCCCGGCTGCATAACCCTGTATTTCAATTATATTGGATAAAATCACATTTTACAACCATGATTTTAGCCTTATTTTGTTTATTTTTTAACAAAAATGTAATTATATATTACCACTTATAGAATCATTCTGAGAGACAGATACTATTCCTGTGGTTAATATAATTTAATTTTATTATAAAAAATAAAGTCGAAAAAGGTATGAATTCGTATTAAAATGATGTAAAACAATGCAGAGGAGGAATATTATGAATAAAGTTCATTATAATGTGAGCGGCTTGTTAAATGAACAGATGAAAGCTCAGGTAAAACATGTTTTAGGCGATATTGAAGGCGTCAGCATGATTAATGTAGACCTTTTGAATAGTACCATCGAGGTGGGTTACAATAACAGCACAGATACCAATAAAATTATTGAAGGAATTGAACGAGTAGGCTGCGAAATCAAGTGAGATCCAGCCCCAGTTACTTCCAGCATATTATCTACTCATACCAGCCATACTATGAATGGATACAAAAATAGCTATTTTGAATCTGGTGTTCATAATAGTTTTGGTGGATTGTATCCGTTCAATATAAAATTGAAGTTTGCGTTTTAAGTCTCGAAACCGCAAAAATTAAATCAGGGACAAGATAAAGAGAGTGTTCAAATCTTTGGACGCTCTCTTTTATCTTTGTGTTTGGCATGAAAAAGGAATCCATTATTTGCCGGACGGATAGTGCATAATAAAAAAATAATCAGACATAATAATGAATGGATACAAAAACAAATTTATTTTATGAATCTGATTCTTAAGATAAATTCGTTCCGTATCCTTTCCGATAAAATCGAAATTTGCAGTTTAGTCTCAGGGTTGCAAATAAAAAACTGTTTTACCAAAAGATTAGGAGATGGTTAAGTTGGACTGGCTCAATGCAAGTAAAATTTCTATTTCGTATGATAATGGTAAAAAAGATTTTTACTAAAAACTGAATATCGAGTGAGACACAAAAATAAAAGCGGAGATTTTTATCTCTGCTTTTATTTTACATAAATACATATGCACACAGGAATCCACCCATTATAAAAAGGCCAGTCGAATACGGTTTTTATCTTACAATTTAAAAAATACATCGGCTGGCCTGTTTATTTATTAACGAATTGGAATTAAAAACAAAAAATTTTTTTAATTTATCTGTGTTTTTCAGGTGCTGATTTACTTTTTTCAGGTGCTGATTTACTTTTATTTGTCCTTTTAACACGGCTGATAATAAATCTGCTTTGTGGAAGCGTCGGAATTCTACCCAAATTGATATTAAGGTTCTGCCTGGGTACACCGTATCTTAGATTAGCAGCAAGGTAGTTTAAACTTGCTTTCATTATTTCTATGGTAACCATTTCTCCGGGGCAGCGATGACCATCATAATAATCTCCCCCGCCCTGAGGAACAAATCCAAAAGGATTACTGTTCCACTTTCGAAACCTCTCCGGCATAAATTCATAGGGTTTTCTCCAAATCCTTGAATCATGATTGATACCATATATATCCAGCAGCACCAGCGTACCCTTTTTAAACAGGTTGTGATTCCATACAAATTCCGTTCTTACTCTGGCCCCTACAAATGGAGTAAACGGATAATACCGTCTGATTTCCTCAACAAACATCAGATCATAATTGTTTTCATTCCTGACCAGTTTTATTTTACAGTCCGGATGTTCATACAATGCCAATGCACCATAGGTTATATAAGTGGCTATTGCAACCATAGGCCTGATAATATTGATTAATTCCACTGCCGCAGTCTGAATACTTAACCGTTTCCCATTCAGGTTCCGGTGCATGGCAATGGTATATGCCGCCGTATTTTTAGTTGGTGACAGCTCTTCACTGCGAATCCGGTGAATTACCCCCTGTACCCAGGCTTCGGTCCGTTTCCTGGCACACTTTCCTTCATAATAGCGGATTCCAGCACTGCCAAAGCCATCTATCAGTTTGCCAAGATCCTGGGCTCTTTTATTAATTTCTGAATTAAACAGCGGAACCCCGGCCCATTCACAGGCAATGCAGCACATAATTTTCTGGACTTCATCAAAGAGAATAAGTTGGTTCTTATGAAAAAGAGTCCCGGAATAGTTGCGGGTTTTTAGCTCCCACTCCTTGGCAGCCGACTCCCAATGATTCCTTGTGATATCATCCAGCCGTTTCAGATTGTAGGGCGTCATAATCGACATAAACATAGCCTTCCGGTGCTTATGTGCATTCCCGTCCAGGGACTGCACTCCATTTTTGCCGAATAACGTATTTTGTACTCGTTTTGGTGCTGCATTTGTTCTGGTAAAATATCGATTATCATAAAACACTTTCGCGGCATCTTTCCCGCTGATACAGATAACTTTTTCCCCTAATAAACGTGTCGTAAAAATATCCGTATTATATTTCCTGCATCTTTTCTGTATAAATTCATAACCATCTTTCAGTAGTATCAGACTGTTATCCAGGGTTCTGTCACTGGGTATATTATTTTTTACATTCATCTTATTTCCGGCATCCTTTCCTTCTTACTCACCATAATACATTCAGACCGCTGCTGTTCCTGCTTCCGAATTTCTAATGTTATTATGCGGATTAAAGGAAAAATAATACCGGTTCCAAAGAAAGAAATACCTCAGATTTTTTTTATTATTGTTATAATTTACCGCCGCTGGTAGCAATACCTTCAATAAATTGCTTCTGGAAAATAATATAAATAATAATCATGGGAATACAGGCTAGCAGGGATGCTGACATAAGTTCCGGATAATTAGAGGAAAACTGTCCCTGCAGTTTTGCCAATGCGGCTGAGAGCGGCATGGTATTTTGCTCCGTATTTACAACCAGCGGCCACATCAGGTCTTTAAAAGCAAACAACGCCGTAAAAATTCCCAAAGCTACCATGGAAGATTTTGTAAGAGGTGCCATGACATACAAAAATGTCTGACCTATATTACATCCGTCCAAAGTAGCTGCTTCCTCCAGATCCTTGGGAAGACTCATAAAGGCCTGCCTTAACAGAAAGGTTCCAAAAGCCGTTACAAGTCCCGGAAAAATCAGCGCAAAGCTTGTATTTAACATGCCCAATTTACTAACCATTAAATACTGGGGAATAATAAAAATCTGTCCTGGAACCATCATCTGAAATAACACCAGGGAAAATGCAATATCTCTGCCTTTAAACTCCAGACGTCCGAAGGCATAGCCTGCCATAGTAGCCGTAAGGACAGCACATAAAACCCTGCCGCAGATTAAAACCAGGGTATTAAAATATAGTCTCTCAAAATGCATTTTGCTTAGGACTTCTTTAAAAGCATCCAGCCTCCAGACAGTAGGAAATATGATAAATGGGTTCATTTGAGTTGATTCTGATATTGATTTAAATGAAGTTAATGTCATCCACAAAAAAGGAACAAGCATGGTAATTGCTCCAATTGTTAATATAATATGTATAACCGCCGTACTAATGGTATTCTTCTTTCCCATATACCCACTTCCTTTCTAATTATAATTAACCCACTTTTTCTGATACTTAATCTGGATTACTGTTATGACCATTATAACCAGCAGCAACAGCATTACGATGGCCGAGCCATAACCTTTGTTGGATTCAATAAAGGAGTTTTTGTAGAATAAATACACCAGTGACTGGGTTTTGGGAAATGCCGGATTTGTCCTGTCCATCATCATATAGATTACGTCAAAGACCTGCATGGCACCAATGATTCTGGTTATAGTTACAAAAAACATAGTTGGTGAAATTAAGGGCAGGGTAATGGCAAAAAACTGCTTTATCCCGCCGGCACCATCTATTTCCGAAGCTTCATAATAATCTTTTGGAATTTCCTGCAGACCCGCCAGGAATAATACCATGTTATATCCGATTACGGACCACACTCCAACGGCAGCAATAGAAATAAAAGTAAAACCGGGGCTGGAAATCCAGTTTACCGATTTTAATCCAATGGAATTTAATAAATGGTTCAACAACCCGAATTCAGAATTATATAACCATCTCCAAACCATAGCAACTGCTGCCGGAGCCGCAACCATGGGCAGGAAATAAATCGTCCTGTAAACCGTACGGCCGAAAAT
>JAEZSL010000045.1 GCA_023443925.1 Bacillota bacterium
TCCCTTGCATTCTCCAGCCAATTCCCAAAACGTCCATGCTTTACCGTCTCCGGTATCCAGTTTATCTCCTCGTTTAATTCGAGAAGACGCCCTTTTATTTTATCAATATTAAAATACCACGCATCCATGGCTTTGTAGATCAGCGGACGTTTGCATCTCCAGCAATGAGGATAATTATGCTCGATGGTTCCGTCCGCTGCTGCTTTTCCATTTTCGTATAAATACCGGATGATCACCGGGTTCATATCAATCACATTTTTTTCCGAATCCGGGTCATAAAAATCTGTGACTTCCTCCGTAAAATGTCCTTTTTCATCCACCGGATTAACCAGAGGTATTCTATTTTTCTTACAAGTCCAGTAATCATCTTCACCAAAAGCAGGTGCGGTATGAACAATACCAACTCCCTCCTCTTCTCCAACATATTCTGCTGAGACTACCCGAAAAGCGCCGTCTGCTTTTTTATCAGCAAAATAGTCAAATAAAGGTTCATATTGCATTCCTGCTAATTCTTCCCCTATGCATTCTTTTACGATAACAGGTGTTGCTCCGAAGATTTTTTCAAAATTCTTCAAGGTGTTTTTACAAGCAACAAAAATTTCATCCCCTGCTTCCACGAAGGAATAATTAAGTTTTCCGCCAACGGCAAGACATAGATTGGAGGGTAGAGTCCAGGGTGTTGTGGTCCAGGCTAATAAATATACCGGCTTTTCCTTGATTAACATTTCTGTTTTAAATTTTGCAATAATCCATCTGTCTTGTCTTAACCTGGTTGAATCGGATTCTCTTGTATCTGAGATTGATAACGAGGTTTCACAATGCATACAATATGGGGTTACACGGTAGTCCCGATAGATAAGGCCTTTGTCATAACATTGTTTAAAGGCCCACATAACACTTTCCATAAAATCCGTATTCATGGTTTTATAGGCGCCGTCATAATCTACCCACCTGGCCATCTGCTCTACATACTCTTTCCAGGATTCATTATTATTGGATACAATTTCAAAACAGGTTTCATTAAATTTATCGATACCCAGATTCTTTTCTATTTCATTTTTATCTGATATTCCCAGTAATGCTTCTGCTTGATTTTCGATTGGCAAGCCGTGGCAATCCCAGCCCCAGACCCGGGGTACGCGGTATCCACGCATAGTCTGGTACCGTGCGATCATATCTTTGATAAACGATACTAATACGGTTCCATGATGGGGTTTCCCGGTTGGAAACGGTGGGCCGTCATAAAATACAACTTCTTCTCCGCCTTCTTTTTCTACAGACTTTTTAAATATTTCCTCTGTCTTCCAAAATTCTAAGACTTCTTCCTGAAGTTTGGATACTTCCGGTTTTCCTGATAATTCTTCGTATTTCATATTTACACCCCTTGCATATCGCCGGCTGGCCTGCGATACTGCCACAGAATATGTGAAACCCTAATTTCACAGAGTGAAAGAATCTGATTGTGGCATCCTTTCTATTCTATATTTTCTTTCACTCTTCTCGTTATGATGCCGTTCAGGTGGTATCTCAATTAATGAAGAAGCTTGGAGAAGGTATCCTCAGCTCTTACTTCGAAATTCTTTCAGTGTGCAAATTCTTTTCATCACACTAACGCCCATGCCTTTTGGGCATAAATCGTAAAGAATAGCCTCTTTTGCTATTCTTCTAATGACTCGCATGCATCTCGCGAGGCAATTCACACTAAGCTCCCACAGCATAAAACATCTGCTGGCAGGTGTTTTACTGCCTCGAATCTGGGTGTGAAATGTCCTTTATTTCACACTACGCCCATGCTTTTTGGGCATAAACCGTGAGAATATCTTCTTTTGCGATTCTTCTAATGACTCGCATGCATTTCGCAGGGCAATTCACACTAGTTCTATGCATAAAACATCTGCCCGCAGATGATTTACTGCCTCAAATCATGGTGTAAAATGTATTTATATTTCACACTGTCTTCTTTCTTAGAAATATAATAAAATGCTGCATTTACACGCAAAAATGGCCTCATCCTGTTCTAGGACGAGACCTATAAAGTACCCGTTTTAACCACCTATTTGAACATACCAACATATGCCATCCAAGTAACGGTGGATTACCGACGAGACCTAAATCACATAGTTCTATGCTTTCAGTCTGTAACTCCGAAGGGATGTTCAAAATTGTCCTACTTTTACCAGGATTTCACCCGCCCTGGCTCTCTGTGAATTTCGTTCAACTTCTACTGTCTTCATCAACATTTTATATAATAATATATTTATTTCCAATTATTTGTCAAGGGATTTTTTTTAATTTTTTGGCTAGGATTTTTCATTTTTCTGAAGACAGAGAATTTGCTCCATGAATCATAACCAATCATATCCTGGAGAGAATGTGATTTATATTTCCCAGACCTTTTGTGAATCGTGTGTGTAAATGGCTGCAATAAAAGAGAACGCAGCCACCAATCCTCTAGGCTTGGAGCAAAATCAGTGAAATATAAATCCATATTCCAGACGAGTGCTCGGTAATTTTACGGTTTTGCACCGGTTATATTTTTTGGTGTTTTAGGATATACAGCAATTTGCTCTATAATTCTTGCTACATCTCTTCCACATTTAAAACATATACCTTTTAAAATAATCCCTATAGAATCGTGATGGATACTATAATCTAAAATAGTAGTCACACCACAGGAGGAGCAAAAAACATTATGAATAAGCTTTTCTT
>JAEZSL010000016.1 GCA_023443925.1 Bacillota bacterium
GTCCTGGCTGTGGCGGTCTCGGCCCTGGCCCTGGCTGTGGTGGTCTCGGTCCTGGCCCTGGTCCTGGCATGGGTGGTCTTGGTCCTGGCCCCGGTCCTGGCTGTGGTGGTCTCGGTCCTGGACCTGGTCCCGGCTGTGGTGGTCTCCGTCCCGGTCCTGGCCCAAGCTGTAAGTTTCTCGTTTCAGGCTCTGTATATGAGAATGGAGCTTCATCAGGATTAAGATGATCTAAATACGAAAAATTATAATCATTAATATCCTGCTCATGAAAGAAGTTATTATTGTCCAAATTATTGACCCCTTTGCATATTCAATATACATTTATTTTATGTTTATTGCACTGATATGTGTATTAAAAAAACGTTAGCAAATAAATTATTACACTGGAAAATTATTGGAATTAATATCATATGTAAAACCGAATTTCAGGTATCCACTATACCTCATCAAATATAAAGCAGCGCAGATAAAGAGATTGTATTGTTTTCGATATTTATAAAAAATTGTCGTTTAAGTGATGAAACAATTAGCTATCCCACAGGTTAAAGTACGAACTTTTTATAACAAAAACCATATATTGAAGCATGCAATACTTATTAACTTAAGAGTTTTAATGACTCTTTTTAATAAATTATGGAGGCAGTATATGAATTCTTTTCATTATGATTTTGCAATTATCGGCGGTGATAAAAGACAGGTTTATATGGCTAATGAATTAATCGCCCGTAATTTCTCTGTCATTGCTTACGGTCTGCAAGATCCTGCGTTGGACTTATCCTGTATAGCTGCCGACTCCATGGCAGATGCCATGGTTTCCAGTCAAATCATTCTCACTCCGATACCTGTTTCAAAAGACGGAATAAACATTCTTACCCAGAATGTAAAAACAGATTTAACGGTGGATCAGCTGTGCAGATTTCTGACTTCCGGTCAGAAATTATTCGGAGGTTGCCTTACGAAAGAAATAATAAAATGCTGCGAGAGTAAAGAGATTTTTTATCTTGATCTTATGGAACAGGAAGAAATTGTCCTTTTCAATACCATTGCAACCGCTGAAGGCACCATTGCAGAAGCCATACTAGGCAGCAATTCCAATCTTCATGGCAGCTCCTGCATGATATTGGGATTTGGCCGCTGCGCCCGTACCCTGGCTGAAAAATTAAAAGGTCTGTGCGGCAGTATTGATATAGCCGCAAGATCTCCTATCGCACTGGCAGCCGCAAATGCTGCTTCTTATGGGTCAGTTCCCCTCTCCGGATTGGATAAAAAAATTAACGGTTACGATTATATTTTTAATACCATACCTTCCCTCATTATTACCAGAGAACTTCTTATGAAAACCAATCCAAATGTTGTCATTATTGATATTTCATCAGCACCGGGCGGTATAGATTTCAACGCTTCCAGCGAGTTAGGCCGCAACGCAAGGCTTTGCCTCGGACTTCCGGGTAAATATGCACCAAAAGCCTCTGCAGACTTTTTAATTGAATATCTGTTAACAATTCTAGAAAGAAGTGATTCGTATGTCTTTGCATAATAAAAATATAGGGATTGCCTTAACCGGTTCCTTTTGTACCTTTGATAAAGCCTTTGAGGAAATAGAGCATCTGCTGGCTGAAAATGCTACTGTTTATCCTATCTTATCCTTTAACTCTCAAAAAATCGACAGCCGGTTTGGAAAAGCAGAAGATTTTTATCAGAGATTAAAACAAATGACCGGCAAGGAACCCATTACAACCATTGAGGATGCCGAACCCATCGGTCCCAAAAATATGTTTGACATCATGGCAATTATTCCCTGCACCGGTAACACCCTTGCAAAACTTGCTAATGGAATAACCGATACTCCGGTCCTGATGGCTGCGAAAGCCCATATAAGAAATAATAAACCTCTGGTTATTTCTGTTGCCACCAACGATGCCCTTGGCCTGAATTTAAAAAATATCGGTACATTGTTAAATACCAAAAATATTTACTTTGTTCCTTTTGGTCAGGATAGTCCTGAAAGTAAACCCAAATCCATGATTGCTCACACGCATCTGCTTAAACTTACACTGGAGAGTGCCCTGGAAGGCCAACAGATTCAGCCGGTTGTTATCAGCCCATTTTAATTACCATAGATTTTATAGTTAAGCTTCAAATAGAAACGATTCAGCTTTATACCTAATTCATTCGAAAATTCCGGGGATGCTGCAGATTTTGTTAAATCCGACACATCCCCTTACATAGATCCTGTATATCCTATTAATCATTATCCGCCCAGGGTTATATCCTGTGACTGATACCATTCCAAAGCCTCATATAAATGCTGTATTTTAAACTCAGGCCACATATCCTCAACAATATAAAAATCCGAATAAATAGATTGGATCGGTAAAAAACCGCTGAGACGTCTTCTGCCGCCCCATCGTATAATCAGATCTATTCTTGAGATATCAGCGGAGGCCAGCCCTGAAGTAATACTCTCCTTCTCACTGCCTGTTCCGCCTTTTAACGAATGACTCAAATCCCAATCCCATCCATAATTAACCAGAAAATTGACATTCATTAAACCTTTGCCTATCATTACCCGTTTGGTAAAGGGAAGAAGTTCTTTTGGAAATAATGACGACTTTGTATTTCCCACTACCAGAAGATTCGCATCCTGACCTGTTAACTGCATTACAGAATCCACGCAGGCTTTCTGAAACGCTTTTGTCTGTATGGCCGGCCTTTTGGTATTATCCTGGGTAAAACCATAAAATGTCATTTCCTGAATACCTAACTCCATGCATTCCCGATAAAGTTCAAATCCTGGTCCAATTCCATGCTCGTAACCAGCTTCTTTATTTAAGCCATTACTTTGAGCCCATCTTCTGTTACCATCCGGTATTATCCCTATATGACGCGGCAGCCGTTTAAACTGTTTCATTTATTTTCCTTCTTTCTTTTATCTGCTAAGTTTCTTTTAAATCAGCCTTTTTCAATGAATGACCGTAGCAATCCTTTAAATATAGATAGAATGATGCGGCTTGAGGAAATTTATTCTTTGACAACAGACTTTGCTAAAGCTAGCTTGTACATTTTTATAAGTATGATAACTTTATTCCTGCAAAAACGCAACGCTTGAACTTATAAAATATATGTTAAAAAACTTTATCTTTATAAGCTTTATCTTCATATGCTTTACATAAGTAATTACCCGGCACCAAAAGCTGCCTGCTTTTAAGGTGCCGGGTTGTTTTAACTGCTTTATATACTGCTTTATTGAATTACATAATTAGTTATAAATGAATAAACTTTATCTTCCTCGGGTTTACCGAATATGCAGGGCATCGAATTGCTCGAGCAGCTCTATAAATTTTACTCCGTCTCCTCCTGCATCCGGATGATATAGTTTAGCAAGCTCCCGGAATTTTTTCTTCACCGCATCACTGTCCGCGTCAAAAGGCAAGCCTAGTTGGGCAAGGATATCCGGATCATAAAAACTTAGCTCTAACATACCATTATCCTTATAAAACTGATAATATACCCCGTAATAGAACTCGCTGATAATGTCTTTTAGTTCCTCTTTATTCAGTTTCATCAATTCCTTCAATGGAAAACGGACATTTCTGGAGGAACTTTCGTGCAAATCGAAAAATTCATCCCATACCAGGTTGATGCTGTTCCGTTTTGTCAGCGTCTTTAGTCTGCTGTTACTATCTGAGAAATTTTCCACATGAAATCGTATTTTTAGTTCCACCTTCTTCAGGTTTCTGATTTTTCGCTTGATTTCACCACAACTAATATAACACTCTGACATAGTATCCTCATTCCTGTGTTGTTTTATATAATGCTGCATATTTCATGTCTTAATATATTGAATTTTTCAAAACTTAAATTTATCGAAATGTCTTAGACATTTACTATACGGAAAAATCTTCTTTTATAGACTATTTTAGCTTTATATCTCGAAAAATGCAATATTATTCTACCAGGAAATCTTTAAGCAGCGCAAGAATCTCCTCAAACCGGCTGCCTTCAGCATAAATTGTAAGCTGAACCGGCCTGGATAAATTCAGACTAAAAATACCCAAAATTGATTTTCCATTAATTATGTACCGGTCCGATACTAAGTCCAGTTCTTCGTCAATCTTTCCTGCGATATAAACAAATTCTTTAATCTTATCAATGGTATTAATTAAAACCTGAACCGTATGCATCAGCATAACCTCCTGACTCCTTGTGAATCAGCATATCTTATGCTGCAGCCGTTGGTTTTATTCCATTGTATCAGCTAAAATTTGAATTTTTCCGGAAAATTGTTCTTTCCTCTGCTTCTCCTTATTACGCTGTTTATTTTCATACATCAGAGTATCCAACTGCTTTTGGAATTCTTCGGCGTTCTGTCCGGAATTGCAGCCATATACGGCATATCCCATGCTGCAGCTGAGTTCATATGGCTGTCCGCTGGTCATGTTATAATTATTTATACTGTTTTTAATTCTTGCCACTACTTCTTTAAGCCTTATTTCATCTGCCATATTCAGTATGATAAAAAACTCATCTCCACCGAACCTGGCTATAAAATCATTGGATTTCAGACAGCCGCTGATTAGTTTGGTACAGACCTGCAGTGCATTATCCCCTACATCATGCCCATAACAGTCATTAATCACTTTAAAATTATCCAGATCAATCATGATGGCTGAGAAAGTTTTATTCTCCCTGCTTAAGCTGACTTTCTGTTTTAAATAGGTCTCCAGTTTTTTTCGGTTATATACCCCGGTAAGATAATCCGTATACATATTATAATTCTGTATATTTAACGCAACAATTAACATGGAGAAAACAATCCCGTTAAGTATAATGGATATCCCGTAATAAAGGATCTGTAATATAATACAAAGCAGCGGAGGTACTGCAAAAAATAACAGAGAAAAAAACTGTTTTTTATTCATTTTCTCCCGGTTAAACATCGTTAAAATACTGGCTGCAAGGACTAAAATACAGGTTAGTAATCCGGCGATCCAAAAAAGCGGCCCTCTTTGATATATATTTCCCGATTCAATTCTATAGTACCAGCCCGTCGTCTGGGTTGCTATCAACAGTAGCAGGTTTACCCCGTTTACGGCATAGATAAGATACAGCAGCTGTTTCGTCCTTTTCTCATCCTGAAATATCTGGTCATGGACATACAGCAGCCAAAGAGAGGGTATAACCGGGCTCAGCAGGAATATAAGAAAGTTACCGACGTGGTTTATAACAGGATAGATCGTATTCTGATTGCCGTCAAACCTGCTTAAAATATCCACAACAAGCATGAGTATAGTAAGCTTCAGCATATTTTTATAAAGCTTATTCTGCAGCGTCTTCTCATCATTTTGCTTGATGGAAAAAACGTATATAATCAATAAAATCCCAATGGAATATACATTTATCGTAATGTTATTCGCTAAATTCATTTCTTTTGCTCCTTGCTTTTTCGTAACTCTGATCCTATTTTTTTAATATTGAAGGCCGGTTTATATCAAGCTCCCTGGAAGTAATATGTATTAGAGTTTCTTCCAATGCAGACAAAAATGCCAGAATGCACATAAACCACAGTACCCAGGGGCAGCTCAGCCGGATTATGGCCGGAGCAAAAAATAATAAAAAACCTGCAGTCTTATTACCGATTGTATGAATAATAGCAAAGGTATGATACTTATAAGCCGCGATTGCAACATTAACCAGCCTGATAACGGCAATACCGGCCAGAAACGGTATGTATACAATTATATCCCTTCCCATCCAGCGGACCACAGACATGAGAATGATGCCAAATAACAGAAGATCCGCAATAGAATCAAGCCTCGCTCCTAATTCACTCTGAGTATTGGTTAAACGGGCAACATACCCGTCTAATACATCCGTTATACCGCCGATTGTATATAAAATAAAAAATAGTACGGGCTGATTAAAAACGAAAAATAATACTACAGACATTATGATTCTGATAATAGTAAGTATATTTGCTGCCTGCTTCACGGTTTCCTCCTGCTGATCCTGGTCAGTTTGTTCTGTCTATGAAATCATCCGGAATTATTTTATATTTTCGTTTATTTTGCACAGTCATTTTAATAATATCCGCCATTGATGATTCTTCTTCGCGACATTAGGAATATTATAACATTTTTTAAATTATATAGCTATAGTAATTGCAAAAGGAGCTGTCGTAAAATTCCAAAAGAACATATCTGGCAGAAAAACATCCCGCTCCAATATCCTTTTACGAACTTACAACAGCTCCAACTGATTAAAAGTTTATACGTTTTATTTTAATACTTCCTGTACTGCTTTTTCCAATACAGTTATTACTTTATCGCACCACTGGTCGAATTCAGGGTCTTCCGTCTGGTATTCTGTGTGGCTTAATACATTTTGAACCGTTTCTTTAATACCCTGGTCAAATCGCTTGATTGCAGTAAATCCCGGTACCAATCTCTTTAATTTTGAATTATCAAACACTACGGAGTTGGCCTTATCTCCCAATAAGGAACCGTTATAATCCACCCTGCTGGCAGCGTTTAAAAACTCAGAGGATACATGAACAGCATTCAGTTTAACCCCCAGTGCATCCGCAATCGCCTGATAAATTTGATTCCAGGTCAGGGTTTCATCCGAAGTAATCTGCACCGCTTCTCCGATAGCATGCAAATTGCCGAGTAATCCGATAAAGCCCATTGCAAAGTCGGTATTATGAGTCATAGTCCAGAGAGAGGAACCATCACCATGAATAATAACTTTTTTCCCTTCCAGCATCCGCTTAATTACCTGGTAACTTCCCTTTTCTCCATGTACGCCCAGCGGTATGCTTCTTTCATCATAGGTGTGGCTAGGTCTTATTATGGTAACAGGGAAGCCATTATCCCGGTACTGTTTCATCAAGTAATCTTCACAAGCAATTTTATTACGGGAATATTCCCACAAAGGGTTGGATAAAGGTGTACCTTCCGTAATCCGGTAATCGGATAAGGGTGTCTGATATGCGGAAGCCGAGCTGATAAAAACAAACTGTTTTGTTTTGCCGTTAAATAACCGATAATCTCTTTCTAAATGAGCAGGGACAAAGGCAATAAAGTCGGCAACCACGTCGAATTCAAGACCGCCTGTCAATTCCGCCACCTTCTCTTCCTCATTGATATCGGCCAGGATTACGTTCGCTCCTGCCGGAAGATTCTGATTATGGTGTCCCCGGTTTAACAAATAAAGTTCATCCCCTCTTGCCAATAAAGCTTTGGATATTGCTGCACTAATAGTACCGGTACCGCCAATAAATAATATCTTCATCCTAAACTCCTTTCTGCCTGGAATACAAGGCTCCATTGATTGATACTATGTTTGGTAACAGAATTAAATGGCTGCCAGAACGCCCTCAACTCTTCTTAATTCATCGCGGATTTTTAACTTCTGAGGACATTTCTTTTCACAGAAACCGCAATCTTTACAATCTGCTATGGTTTTGCCTGCTTCGGTCTTATATTTTTTCATTTCATTTTTCGCATGATCTGTCAAACCATATACGTTATGATAAGTATACATGTTAAAAATGTGAGGTATATTGATACCGGCTGGACATGGCTGACAATAGGAACATCCCGTACAATATAGTTCGCTGAATTTTTTAAGCTGTTCAACAGCGTCTCCTAACTGCTTCCATTCCGCTTCACCAAGGTTACTGCTGTCACTGCCAATTACCAGGTTTTTCTTTACCATTTCAAGGTCCTGCATACCGGATAGTGCGCAGCTGATATTCGGATTCCCCAATACGAACTTGAACGCAAGCTCATAGGTAGCAATAGATGGCTTTCCGGTTAATTTTTTATAAAGATCCGTAGGTGCTGCAAGTCTTCCGCCGCCTACCGGCCCCATAGCTACAACACCCAAACCTTTTGAGCCTGCATAATTAATCATCTCCTCATTACTTCTGTCTAAAAGGTTATACTGAATCAGCATGGTCTCCATGGGAATGCCTTTCTCTTGTGCCGTATCGATTATGTATTTGATGTTTTCCGGCTCGTCATGGAAGGAAAAGGAAATATGTCGGATTAAACCTTCTTCTTTTGCCTTTTTTGCTTCTTCCAGTAAATTAAGACCTATAACTCCTTCATCAAAACTTTTTTTGTTAATACCCCAAAAATGATAATAATCAATATAGTTGGTATCCAGTTTTGTCAGGCTTCTTTCCAAAAATTTTCTGTAATCTCCGGTTGTTTTGCAGTCCCCCACCGGTATTTTGGTGGATATCATTACTTTATCACGGATTCCCTTTAAGGCTTTTCCTACCGCCAGCTCACTGTTGGAATGACAATAATAAGGTGCCGTATCAAAATAATTAACTCCGTTTTCATATGCATGAAGCAGCATCTCGGCAGCTTTCTCATCGTCTATATACCATTGGCCATCCTTTTCATATTCCGGTAGTCTCATACACCCAAATCCAAGGGATGAAATGTTTTCGCCGGTTTTCCCAAAATTTCTGTAGTTCATAATAATAAACTCCTTTCAAATCTACATATATAGTTTAAATCATAAGACGAGTATATGCCATAGAGTTAACTCGAAGTCAATATTTTTTTCCTGGATTGACACATTTTTTACAATATGTTATTTTATAAAGGATGAGGTACCCTAAGAGACAATGGAGGATTTAAACATGGAATATACGATTAAACAGGTTTCTGAAAAAACCGGACTGTCCATATACGCCTTACGTTATTATGACAAGGAAGGTCTGCTGCCGTTAATAAAACGAAGCCAGAGCGGCATACGTAAGTTTTCCGATAATGATATTGACTGGCTTGGTCTGATCTGTTGTCTGAAAAATTCAGGTATGTCAATTGATAATATAAAAGAATTTATGAATCTGTGTCTGCGCGGCAATGAAACCGTAGAAATCCGAAAAGATATGCTTCTAAAGCATAAAGCCCATATTCAGAATCAGATGAAACAACTGGAGAACAGTCTGAATACCGTTAATTATAAAATAGAACATTATAAAGAAATCGGCATTTTCCATATTGACTGCGATAACTAATATCTATATCTGTATATCCTATGTTAATTAATGTATTGGAACATATTACATAACTGATACCCGGCCAGGTTGAGGGATTCTTCCTCCGCCCGGCCGGGTATCCTGATATATTCCTTGTATTTATCACTGCTGTACTAAAGTCTTATACATACCATACCTTGTTATTTGCAATTACCTTATTACTTTATACCTTTTCTAATGTATATTTTGGGTTGCTCCATTTTAACCAATCCGTCCGTAATCCCCTTATTTTCCCGTATATTCAGATTTATCCAGCAAATCGCCGCATACTACAAAAATAAATATAGAGATTACTATGCAGCAGAATGTAAACGGAAAGGTTCCCAGAAATTTAAACGGTTCCGGCAGCATCAGGGTTGCGGCTACACTGGTGCCTAGCCCGGGTGCCATGACTAGCATAAACAACGACAATCCCAGACCGGCTGATATCAGCTTATTAGGCTGTCCGCCAAAAACCCTCTGGCACAAAAGGGTATAACTGACAAAGATAGCTCCGGAAGAGGCATACGCCAGTGCTAAAAACAGGTTTAAAAGCGGAGAGGTTCCGCTTAATATACATACCACCGTAAAAATGATTACCGCATCAATACATGGTTTTATAATGGTGGTCAGGGAAGCCGCCGCTACTTTCCGTATGGATTTTTCCGGAATCATGTATAGAAAGGGTTTGGAGAGTTCATCTGACAGCCGTCCCAGTATGGTCATAAAAAACTGTATATACACGAGTATTCCCAAAATAATATAAACCGAGAATTTCATATCCATCAGATAAGCGGCAATACCTGCACCCGCTGCCGCCAGGACAGTATAAGTATCCACGAACAGGAAACGGCTGCTGCGCTTTTTTTCCAGCATATGCTTATAAACAATTGCACTGACTCCTTTCCCGCCCCGTAAACCGGTCTGCTTTTCCGCTACCTTGATTTTTCTGGTTACAACGGTCCGTTTGCCTTCTTTGGCATCCTGCAGCCGGTTATAGGCAACCTCCGTACTGGTCAGTACATCTTCATAATAATCTGCATCACCGGTAGTAAAAAGTGATATGATGACCGCACCGCTGATGAGAAACAGGAGCAGGGCTACTGTCATATAAAGAGCATTCCCTTCCACGGAAGCACTGATAAACATAACCGCCCAGCCAATTACCGGCATGGAGTGGAAAGGTTTATAATTCATCAGGCTAAACACCGCCTCCAGGATGTTACCGCCGTTTCTTGTATACTGGAAATAGACTCCCAGTGCCGTTATGGCGATTAAAGCATATAAAGCGGTCTTAATTATATTTTTCCGCCCCGCATTCCCATTAGAAAAAATATAGATACCGATGGACAACAGCTGATTGAAAAAAATTAAAACAGCATAGATAATAAATAAATTTATTATGGCACCAACTCCCAAACCAAAGCTATCCCTTATAGTACGAACCTGGTATAAAATAAATACGGCACTTAAAAAGGTTGAAGCCATTTGTTTTATCAAACCGTATACTAAGATCTTTCTGGAGGCTACCGGAGCCGTAAATAATAAGCCGACATCAGCCATGGTAAACAAAGTTGAACCGGTAGAAAGTCCATTGGATACAAAAGAAATTAAGAAAAACAGCGATACACCGGCCACGATCAGATATAACAACCGCACATCCTGAAAAGTAGTGATCTGCCCCGCATTTCCGCCGTTAAAAACGGACGCGCCAATCATCAATACAATACTTCCCACAATAATCAGATAGAGAATCAGCAGGGCAGGCTTTTTCTTAAGACTTAAAATTCTGTTTTTTAATGTCGTCAGCAGCAAATACACAAGTGCTTTCATAATTACTCCCATCCGCGTGCTTTGGCACGCATACAACTCAATATTGAAAGTGTTTTTTCAGCCTTTACACCTCTCCCGCCGACACCCTGTTCTTTTCCGTAATATCAAAGAACAGTTTTTCCAGATCCTCTCCGGTTCCCCGAATCTCTTCCCTGGATCTGGATGCCGCAATTTTTCCGTTCATCATTATATTCGTACTATCCCAGAATTCTGAAACACTGTCAAGCATGTGGGTGCTTAACAATATGGCAGCACCGGCTTTCTTATATTCTACCAGCATAGTCTTTAATTCCTTAATAGCATGGGGATCAAGACCAACCAGCGGTTCATCAAATAGCAAAACCCTGGGGTCCGGCAGCAGACCGCAGCAGATACTTACCTTTTGCTGCATTCCTTTTGATAATTCATTACCCAGTTTATTTTTCTTATCTTCCAGTTCAAGCCGTGCAAACAGGCTCTCTGCCCGTTCCTTCCAGTTCTCCAGCGAATATGCCCTGGCAATAAATTCCATATGTTCCCATATGGTAAGCATGTCATACAGCGCCGGCAGTTCCGGAATGTATCCTAAATATCTCTTAGCTTCTATTGATTTATTTTTCTTTCCGCAGATTAAAATCTCTCCCTTAAATCTAAGCAGACCGGCTATACTTTTGATAATCGTGGATTTTCCGGCACCGTTAGGGCCGGCCAGTATGGAAATCTCCCCCGGTCTTACCATAAAATTCAAAGAATCATTTGCCAAAAACTTTCCATACCGTTTTGTAACATTTTTAACTTCTATCATACGCTTTTCCTTCTCCTTATATCTATTTCCTGAGATTCCCTTACAATCCGGATTACAACCGGTGAATTTCGCTTGTAATCCGAAGGCTGCAAAGTATTAACTTGCAGTTATACAAGCTTAATTATCTCATACATTAATTGTAAATACAATAATATCCTTGCAAAACAAGATTTAAACTGGTATGCTCCTATCATAAGTGAAATCAATATTTGACTAAGCCAGATTTGTTCTGGTTTGCAAATCTATGGAGGTGCATATATTGCTTACAATTAATCTTGATCCTCATTCGTCGACACCCATGTACGAACAGATATATAATTATATAAAAGCAGAAATTAAAGCAGGCGCACTGCCATTTCAATACAAACTACCCTCCACCAGAAGCCTGGCCGCCAACTTACAGATCAGCCGTAATACCGTAGATATGTCCTATGCCCAGCTGGTTTCCGAGGGATATATCGAAGCCATACCCAAAAGCGGTTATTATGTGGCAATGGTTTCAGATTTAATGAGTTTATCGCCAAAGCAGCCTAAAACCAGAAAATCCCCTGTGAAGGCCCAGATCCCTTACCAGTATGATTTCTCGCCCTTTGCCATTGATATCAATACCTTTCCCTATAATACCTGGCAGAAGTTATCTAAAAACTGTATGAACGAATACAACAATGACCTATTCCTGCTGGGAGATAACCGGGGAGATGAAAATCTACGATCCGCCATCGGGCGGTATCTGCATGAATCCCGTGGGGTAAATTGCAGCGAGGATCAAATCATTGTAGGGGCCGGGACCGACTATCTGCTTCAATTACTCTCCCAGCTGTTTCAGTTCGTAAAACCAAAGAGTAACAATCTTCGTAACATAACCCATAGCAAAAAAATTACCATTACTGATAGCAATGACAATACCATTACTGATAGCAATGACAATACCATTACTAATAACAATGAAAATACCATTACTAATAACAATGAAATTACCATTACCAATAGCAATGAAATTACCATTACTAATAGCAATGAAATTACCATTGCTATGGAAAATCCAACTTATAAACAGGCCTATAAGATATTTACAGGACTTCATCATAGCGTAATCCCTATCTCCCTGGATCAGAACGGTATATGCATGGAGCCTCTTTATCAATCTGATGCCAATGTGGTTTACGTAACCCCATCCCATCAGTATCCCCTTGGAATCGTTATGCCAATTAAAAGACGTATGGAACTGCTCCGGTGGGCCGATCAGGCTTCGGACCGGTATATTATTGAAGATGATCATGACAGCGAATTCCGCTATAAAGGAAAACCCATCCCCTCCCTCCAGGGTATAGATTCTTCCGGCAAAGTTATTTACCTTGGTACCTTTTCCAGAGCCGTTGCACCGGCGATCCGTGTGGGATATATGGTGCTTCCGAAAAAGCTGCTGGATTTATACAATCAACATTTGTACTACTATTCTTCTACCGTATCACGGGTAGACCAGTATATTATTACCCATTTCATTACCGACGGTTACTTTGAAAGGCATCTGAATAAGCTAAGGAAACTCTATAAAGCGAAACATGATCTTCTGGTTCAAAGCTTAAAAATCTTTCGGAATAAGGCTGTTATCGAAGGGGAAAACGGAGGGCTTCATCTGGTGCTCCGCTTTCAAAGCAAGGCCTCTGAAAAAGAACTCCTACAGGCCGCAGCCAGAAAAAGCATTAAGATCTATGGTCTGAGTGAACATTATATTAAAACCCCCGATGTTTTGGAAGCCCCGTCCATCCTGATCGGTTATGCCAAGGAAGCAGAAGAAAACATTCCTGCCGGGGTTCATGCTTTATATAATGCACTTGAAGATTATTTATAATAAGAAAAGTTTAACCAGAACAACAAAACAGGTTTCCAAATGGTAAATCCGAAGCAGAAAATACTTGTTTCCAAAAAACATATCCGGAGCAGAATATACAGGTTTCCAAAAAACATATCCGGAACAGAATATACAGGTTTCCAAAAAGCAAATCTGGAACAGAAATACAGGTTTCCGTCTGGTATACTGTAAACACCCTACGAAGAAAGGCCAGGTAGCTGCTTGAATTATAGCAAAGATATTCAAAGATGCATTGATTTTGTAGAAGAACACATTCATGAGAATCTGACAGCAGGGAAAATTGCCCTTGAAATGGGATACTCCGTATATCATTTCTGCCGGTTATTCGCAATCTGCCACGGAATTCCTTTAATGGAGTATGTCCGCAAAAGAAAATTATCTTTGGCTGCCGTGGAATTATTTGAAGGAAAAAAAATAATAGATATCGCTCTGGATTATGGTTTCGAAACGCCAGGAGGCTTTACTAAAGCTTTTCGTAAAGAATTTCATTACAGTCCCTCTAAGTATACGGCAAGGATGGCCGGATATCTGGGAGCGGTTTCAGGACAGATGTCAGGAGGTTATCCTATGGATCCAATATTTATGAAAAAACCGGCTTTTAAAACTGCCGGTTACGGTATTCAAACAAATGTAACAGGAAGCACTTATACAAAGGACATTGCTTCCTTCTGGTGTAATTACGAAGGCGAAAACCTGGAAGCCAAAATGTATGGCATCTTAAATCCGCCAAAGCATGGAGAAATCGGTCTGTGTATACCCTCTTCAGATAACAGCAGTCTGACTTACCTATTAGGTGTCATAGTGGAGGATTATTCAAAAATAACAGAGGATATGATAACGGCAGAAGTGCCGGAAGCGGAGTATGCCGTATTTACAACACCGCCTGTCGATACGAGGGATGATCCGGAGCAGAAAGAATTTGCCGCCATTATTAAGAGTACCTGGAAATACATTTTTGAGGAATGGTTTAAGGACAGCGGATATGTGTATGACGAAACGAAACTGGACTTTGAATTCTATGATGAGCGCTGTCACCACCGCCGTGATACGGTCATGGAGATTTATATTCCCGTCAGAAAAATGTCAGCTGGTGAGTAAAAAATATAATCTTATCAAGAGGTTAAAAAGAAAGAATCTGGCTTCCCAGACCCTGCGCTACGCGCTGCCAAGACAGTGATATTTTACTTAAACGTATCATGTGCATCCTGCCTGGAAGGCTTACTAATCTATAGGTAAGTTCTAAGAACTTACCTATAGATTAAAAAACATAAGAAAAGGGGGTATAAAATGCCCCCTTTTCTTACGCGATATTATTTGATAATAGTATATACTAAATTGATAAAACTATTAATTAATTCTATATAATCTGTTAATAAAATATTGGAAATCATTATCCATACATTTTAATAACATCGAATTGATCTATGGAGACGCATCTATCTTCTTCAAAGGTGAATTTAACAATCCAGGGCATCAGAGACTTTATTGCCCGAAAATTTTCATACTCAAAGGTTTTGTCATAGTGGTTGATAATCGTACTTAATGCTGCACCATGACTGCCGATTACCAACGTTTTATCTTTATGAGCGGTTCTGACTCCGTTTAAGGCATTGATATTTCTATTCTGGACCTCCCGCAGACTTTCACCGTCTTTTAATTTATAGTCAAAGTCACTCCATTGTTTTTCTGCAAACGCATCAAAGTCATCAATCCAGCTGCTGTCTATTTTGCGTTCCCTGAAATCCTCTAAAACAAGAACCTCTTTATTAATTTCAGCCGCCAGGCTTGCCACCGTATCCACCGCTCTTAAAAAGGGACTGGACATAACATAATCGATTTCTTTGTCTTTAAAAAAGCGATTCACCAAAGCTACATCCCCTTTTCCCTTTGTAGACAAAGGTCTGGTCAGATCATTATGGTCATTATAATCCGGTTCCGCGTGTCTTACAAAATATATTACAGTCATAAAGTTCGCCTCCTTTTTATAGCAGCCTCTTTCGCTGTATATTTATTTCTTTAATATTTTCAATACCACATTGGCCGGAAATAATCTTTTTTCAAACAGCAGCGCTGCTGATAAAATTGCCTGAACAAGTCCGATTAAAAAGAATAGTACATGCAAAAATGCCACTGCCCGCAGCATTATAACCTGAACAACAATCCATACCACCAGCGCCCAGCTAAAAATACTGCTGAAATAACCCTGGTATTTTGTTCTGGTAAAAAACATACCCGCACTAAACAAATTGCCTAGACCAATTACGGCAAATAATATCAGACCAGGTATTAAAAAATTATCAAAAGGTGAATGTTTTAGTGTCTCTGTGGGTATTCCCATGGGTGAATAGGGATCGGTTATGGCTGCCAAACCGCCGCAAACGGCACCTACTCCGACCAGAATATGCAGTGCAAATAGAAATCGGTATAGTTTCTTCATGTAAACCTCCTTTTGTTCTATTCTATTATCCGATGAATTCTCCATAACCTTGTTTTTGGGCTTCTTCCAGCAGCTGCTCCTTCATATACAATAAAATCTCATCGTAATTCTGCTGATTAAGGGGCAATCCGGCAGGGAAACCTTTAAGGCTCTGGTCTCCTTAAAAGACGGATTATGTAACCAACACGTTACGAAATCTTTTCATAATCTGCTGTATTAATTGTATTATATTCGGGAATCGGAACCGTGTCAATCATGAGTAACGATAAAAAAGGCCGGACAGCTCACCTGTTTTAAAACAGGCAGCATCCAGCCTCCTAAAGACATTAATATTCATGTGTTGAAAAATATTCTCTGCCAAATGTTATATCTTTCTGCATCTGCTCTTTCAGTTCTTCTAACGAATTAAATTTTAACTCCGGTCTTTCCTGAGAGTAAAGGGATACTTCGATGGATGTACCATATAAATCCGCATCAAAATCAAAAATATAAGTTTCAACCCTGGTTTCCGGTGTTTTACCCACGGTAGGATTAAAACCGATATTAGTTAAACCCGGATATTTGATACCGTTAAGTTTTGTTACGGAAGCATATACCCCGTTTGGAGGCAGTAGTTTATTCGGGGGCGGAATGAGATTCACTGTGGGAAATCCCAGTGTCCTGCCGATTTTTCTCCCATGCATTACTTCACCGATTATAGTATAAGGTTTCCCCAACATATCATTCGCACGTTCCATGTTTCCTTTTGTAATTTCCCTCCGGATATAGGAACTGCTGATTACCTGCTCATCCAGCTTGATTTTATCAAATACCGTCAGCTCATACCCATAAATACCGGATAATTCCTTAAGCATCGCCACATTTCCTCTTCGGTTGTGACCGAAGCAGAAATCGGAACCTACTACTATCATCCTGGCATCCAGTTTTTCAACGAGGACTTCTTTAACAAAACGTTCCGGTTCCATAAAAGCGGTTTCTTCCGTAAAAGGATAGGACACTAAGACATCCAGTCCGCTTTCTTCCAATAAAAAACGTTTCTCCTCTTCCGTATAAATGGTATTAATCTCTTTATCTGAAAACAGGTTATCGGGATGAAACATAAATGTAAACATCACCGCCTTAAATCCATACTTTTTTTGCTCCAGAATCTGATTTAGCAAGAGTTGATGTCCGCGGTGGATTCCATCGAACTTTCCTAAAGACACAACGGAATTATGAAGTTTAAAGTCTGTCCTGCCTGTTATATATTCCATGTTTACACCCATTGCACTGCCACAAAATAATACGGAGCGAAAGAATCATATCGTGGCAACCTTTCATATCCAATTTTTCTTTCACTCTTCCCGTTATGATGCCGTTTTGGCGGAATCCGGATTATAAGACACTTATTATACCATGTCTTAACAGTGTGTAAAATTCCTAGTTAATCAAACGATTTATAAAAACATCTTTACCGGAATAAAAAATTTGTCCTGTGAAATATACTCGTAAATACCGATAAATTGATCCTGCCAGTCATATACCCTGACCAGCCGTGTTATCCCGGTATCGTTACAGTATTCCGAATCCGGCTCCGCAGCGGCTGTCTGATTAGCCGAAAAACGGTTCCCGTTATAAATATATTTCGTAAATTCCTCCGAAACTTTTACTTTCTTATAATCCGGAAACATATCCTCCACCCGGATCATATAATCCAACAGTTTGTCCTGCTGCATATAAGCTTCTATTTCAGATAATTTAAGACTCTTTTCTATTGTGAAGGCTCCTGATCTGGTTCTTATGAGACTCTTCATGCAACCCAGGCTCCCAAGGCTGTTTCCGATATCATGGCACAAAGTTCTGATATAAGTGCCTTTGGAACATTCCACAGACATTCTTATCTCATGTTCTTCTTCATTCATCCCGAGAATCCGTATATTATGTATCTTTACTTTTCTGGTTTCCCGCTCGATTTCACAGCCGGCTCTGGCCAATTCATACAACCGCTTTCCCTGAACCTTAATTGCAGAATACATAGGAGGCAGCTGGTCATATTCACCGACATAACTTAAGATCACTTTTTCGATCTGATCCCGGTCCACCGTAACTTCCCTGGATTCTAAAACTGTTCCGGTAATATCCTGGGTATCTGTTCTTAGTCCCAGTTTTAAAACCGCTTCATAGGTTTTATCCTTATCTGTCAATATATCGCACAGCTTGGTGGCATTCCCTAGACACACCGGAAGAACTCCCTGTGCATCAGGATCCAGGGTACCGGTATGTCCAATTTTCTTCTGCTTAGTAATACCTCTGAGTTTAGCTACCACGTCATGGGAAGTAAACCCCTTCTCTTTATATACATTGATAATACCATTAATCAATATTAGGACTCCTGTTCACTAGTCTGATTGGATAACTGATGTTCAATATGTGCCGTCAGATTATTTACCACATCATGAATGGTTCCATGCATGGTACATCCGGCAGCCTTAATATGTCCGCCTCCGCCGAAATATGCGGCTATCTTACGGACATCTACCATTTCGTTAGCCCGCATGCTGACTTTGTATTCATGAAAATCCGTCTCGTAGAGAAGTATGGCTACTTCTACTCCCTGAGTAATTCTCAACTGGTCAATAATGCCGTCCAGATCAGCTGACGTAGACTCATAAAACTCCAGCATCTTTTTGCTGACTGAAGATACGATACATCTGCCGTTTAAAATAAGTAAACTTTCTAACAGGCAGCGGCCTAAGATCTGATTTTGATGGTAATTCTTCAAATAGAAGGTTTCATCAATCATCCTGGTAAAGGGAACTCCTTTTGATATGAGTTTTCCTGAAATCCGCATGGTTTTTTCCGAAGTATTGGAGTGTTTGAAGACACCTGTATCATGGATAATTCCCAGATATAAGGCTTTGGCTATGGACAAATCAATTATTTCATCCTCAAACAAATCATATAGGACTTCACAGGTTGAACTTGCCTTATCCTTTACCAGATTGGTATTGGCAAATTTCAGATTACTGATATGATGATCAATATTTAGCGTCCGTGCTGCATTATCAAAATATTCCAAAGCTGCACCCAAGCGGTCCGGACTGCCGCTGTCAAGGGCGATAAAAAGATCATACCGGATATTTTCTTTATTCTCCTGTTTAATCATATCCGTATCCCAGTATAAAGTAAATTTTTCCGGTAACGGCTCCAGATACAGATCAACAATCACATCCTCCGGTAAAACTTTCTTTATATAATAATACAATGCCAGACAGGAACCCACACAATCACCGTCAGGCCTGACGTGACCGGCAATTCCAATGGTTCTGGCATCTTTGATATATTCTAAAATATTCTTCATACTAACTCCTATGGCATAAATCATCTGCAGACAGATGATTTACTGCCTCAAATCAAGGTGTGAATTAAATACTTCATTTCACACTAACACCCAGGCATACCCCAAGTCCACTTGCGGTACTGCCCAAATAGGAAGTGTGAATTGTAATTTTTTCACATTATCTCCCGCTTTTTACCACCAGCCACTTACAGATCTTCGTCATCCCCCAGGTCTTCGCTGTCAGCCGTCAATGAATCAGCCTGTACCTCTGTATCTTTATTCACTTCGTGGATTAATCTTGACATATTAACACCGTATTCAATGGATTGATCCAAAACAAAGGTTAATTCCGGGGTATTGCGCAGATTAATAGATCTGGCTAATTGACCTCTCATATAAGGTGCGGCACTTTTTAAGCCTGCCAGTGTGTTTTTCTGGGATTCTTCATCTCCCAGTACACTGATATATACTTTTGCATGCTTTAAGTCCGGAGCTACCTCCACCGCAACCACAGAAGTCATGGGATTAATCCTTGGATCTTTAATTTCCCTGTTTATTAACTGACTTAATTCTCTTTGGACTTCTCCGTTTATTCTGGTGTTTTTAATGCTGTTTTTTCTCATTTTACACCTA
>JAEZSL010000025.1 GCA_023443925.1 Bacillota bacterium
GGTATTAATTATATATAAAGGCTTTGCAGGTATTTTATTTTCTTGCATGATGTCCGTCAGCAAGCAGATAAATTGCTTCATGATGGGCGGCACATCAGCGCCATAGATCGGATGTGCAAGGCCGATATATGCCGAATTTTTTAATATGCCGGTTAATACCTCTTTTGATATCTGATTAAAATTATCGATGTTAAAGGATACGGCTTGATGGGAAGATTCCTCCAAAATACTGTTAAACTGTTCGACGACCCATCATGTATTGCCTGTTCCGCTAAAATAAAAGGTTGTGAATATCATCTAACATCTCCTTTTCAATGGGTTTTGCAGCGGTGGTACTTTTGATTTAGCACAGAAGAACCAATACCAATCGTAATAACTGACGGGGTTCATAAAAATACCCATGCTTAGATTTTTGCATAACATATGCAGGCTGTCAATGGGTAACCGGTATTTTGCAGCGTCATAATTTCTTACTTCAAGCCGGAAGGCGAAAAGCTTCTTTTGTCTCCTTTATAGCACTGACTAAAGATAATAAAAGCTGGATTGAGAGGCATACTAAAGGAATACTAGCATTATACAACTATAGTGTTACTAAAATAAATTTATAGAATGCTACAGATATCTGTTGTATTGCATGATTTATGCACTCTTTAATACACATAAAATGTGCAAAAAAAGCAAAATACCGGCTTGTTTTAGGTATAAAATATGATATAATTAATTGAAAAAAATTCAGTGGAAGGATGGTATATATCGTGTTTATCAAGGAAGTTAAAGATAATCTGATTCATAATATAATACCCTTTTGGGAGAGCTTTAAAGATAAACAATACGGCGGTTATTACGGATTTTATGATTTTGACCTGAACTTGCACAAGGAAGCAACAAAGGGTGTAATCCTAAACAGCAGAATTTTATGGTTCTTTACCAATGCATATACAACTTTAGGGGATGAAGAATGCTTAGACCATGCAAACCATGCATATTATTTTTTAAGAGATATCTGTTTGGATAAGGAATATGGCGGGGTATACTGGTCCATGACTTATGACGGAAAACCGGAGGATACCACAAAGCATACTTATAATCAGGCTTTTGCAATTTATGCATTAGCATCCTATTATGGTGCGGCAAAAGATCCGGAGGCCTTACAACTGGCGTATGATCTTTTTGAATTAGTTGAAACGAAATGCAAAGATTCCGTAGGTTACCTGGAAGCCTTTGACCGTGCTTTTGAACCTGTTGATAATGAAAAGCTGTCTGAAAACGGCCTTATGGCAAGTAAGACTATGAATACGCTGCTTCATGTGTTTGAAGCTTATACGGAACTGTATCGTGTGGACGGCCAGGAAAGAGTAGGCACCTGTCTGAAATGGATGATGGACCAGTTTGCAGAGGTCTTGTTTAATCCAGACCGCAGAATCCTGGAGGTATTCTTTGATGAGAATATGAAGACCTTATCGAATCTGAATTCCTACGGTCATGATATTGAAGCTTCCTGGCTTATTGACCGGGGCTGCGAGGTTCTGGGTGATGAAGCTTATACGGCTAAGATGCGTAAAGTGACCGACGCCTTAAGAGAGCATATTTTAGAAGAAGGTTTCGACGGCACCTCCTTAAATAATGAATGCTTTAACGGAGAGGTGGACACCACAAAAATCTGGTGGGTAGAAGCAGAAGCCGTTTTAGGCTATATTAACGGTTACCAGAAAGATCCTGCCAAAACAGAATATCTGAATGCGGCTGCGAGAATATGGGACTTTATTAAGGAATTCATGATTGATAAACGAAGCGGTTCCGAATGGTTTTATGACCTGAATCAAAATGGAGAGCCGGTAAGCCGGAAAGAAATTGTGGGTCCCTGGAAATGTCCTTATCATAACGGCAGAATGTGCTTTGAAGTAATAAAGAGAAATGTAGACTGGTAAAAAGATTTATTTATAGAAAGGCAGGGTCTGAAAATGCATCCGAATTATTACGTACAACTGGAGAAGTATAATAAGTTAATCAGCAAAAAAAATGAAGTAAGTCCTATCTATAACGGGATTTATGATCGTTATATCAACCCGGTTTTAACCAACGAACATATACCGGTATTCTGGAAATATGATCTCAATGAAGAAACCAACCCTTATTTTATGGAACGGCTTGGGGTTAATGCCGTATTTAATTCCGGCGCCATCGAATTAAATGGCAAGTACTACCTGGTGGCCCGGATTGAAGGAAATGACAGAAAATCCTTCTTTGGAGTGGCAGAAAGCGACAGCCCGGTAGATGGGTTTGTGTTCTGGGATTATCCTGTCTTGCTGCCGGATACCTGCAAGGAAGAGACCAATGTTTATGATATGAGGCTGACTAAACACGAAGACGGCTATATATACGGGGTATTCTGCTCCGAAAGCAAGGACCGGACCAGCAATGATTTATCCGCCGCGAAAGCGGAAGCCGGTATTGTAAGAACAAAGGATCTAAAGACCTGGGAAAGACTTAATAATTTAAAGACCTTAAATTCTCCCCAACAGAGAAATGTAGTACTGCATCCGGAATTTGTCAACGGCAAATATGCTTTTTACACCAGGCCTATGGATGATTTTATTAATACCGGGTCCGGCGGCGGCATCGGTTTCGGTTTATGTGAGGATATCACTAATGCGGTCATTGATGAAGAAATTATAACCAGTGAGAGAAAGTACCATACCATTACGGAAGCCAAGAACGGAGCCGGAGCATTACCGATTAAAACGGATAAAGGCTGGCTTCACATTGCGCATGGTGTAAGAAATACGGCTGCAGGCTTACGTTATGTAATCTATGTGTTTGCAACTTCCCTTGAAGATCCTGCCAGGGTGATTGCAGAACCTTCCGGTTTCTTTATTGCGCCTTTAGGAGAAGAAAGGGTTGGGGATGTATCCAATGTAGCATTTACCAACGGTGCCATAGCAAAAGACAACGGGGAAGTTTATATTTATTATGCATCCTCGGATACCAGGCTGCATGTGGCTGCAACTACCCTTGATAAATTGATGGACTATACGTTTAATACTCCGGCTGACCCTCTGCGTTCCGTAGAATGTGTACAGCAAAGAAGCGATTTTATCGCTAAAAATTTAGAATTACTGGGTAAATAATTATAGGATTTAACTTAAGAAAAACGGTGAACCATAGAATGCACCGAGGTAGTTAACGGGATTTAATAAAGGCAGAAGACCATTGTAAGTTAATAGTAACGCCAAGAGTAAAGCAGCAATAGAAAAGGAAGTGATTTGGGAAATCACTTCCTTTTCTGGTAAATAAATATATGTAGGGATCAAAAAATATATATAATGGGGAGGATTATATATATAGGAAAATGGCAAATCAGGTATTACAGTAATCCTTCATCCGGTGTTTCAATACAAGGAGGAACCTGTACCGAAATACAAGAATTAAGCAGTTGAAACACCAAATGAATATAATCAGGATATAGATGAAAATTTATTATGCAAAGTATCTGTCTAACAGGCCTTTAAAAGCTTTACCATGTCTGGCTTCGTCTTTGGCCATTTCATGTACGGTATCATGGATTGCATCCAGATCGGCAGCCTTAGCGCGCTTTGCAAGATCAAACTTACCGGCGGTTGCACCGTTTTCCGCAGCAACTCTTAATTCAAGATTTTTCTTTGTGCTGTTCGTTACAACTTCACCAAGTAATTCGGCAAATTTAGCTGCATGTTCTGCTTCTTCATAAGCGGCTTTTTCATAATATAAACCGACTTCAGGATAACCTTCTCGGTGGGCAACTCTTGCCATTGCAAGATACATACCAACTTCACAGCATTCGCCGCTAAAATTATCTCTTAAATCTTTTATTATGTCTTCGCTGACACCCTGAGCGATACCAACAACATGTTCTGCGGCCCAGCTGAATTCACCGGATTGTTCTTCGAATTTAGCGGAGGGTGCTTTACAGATTGGACATGCCTCCGGAGCAGTATCTCCTTCATGAACATAACCACATACTTGACATACAAATTTCTTCATACTTAAATTCTCCTTCTTATCTCTTCTTTATATTAATAATAGTAACGATTACTGATATTATAATATAATAGGACAGGAGATTTGTCAATAGCTTTTTTAAAGTTTTTTATTTTTTATACAAAAAACTGCCCGGTATTTAAAATCTACGTCCTTTACACAGAGAGAAGGCCATATCTTTTATTAGGGCAGTTTTCATGGATTACTGTGATGTTTTAAGAGAAGTCATCCCTGGCAGGAACCAAGGGTAACTTAATGTTTGGATGAGGCTTTACAGTTTGGGCATTTCCCGTAAAAATAAGTGAAATGACCTTTGACTTCCCCATCAAAGCCTACTTCGGCAATTCGGTTAATATGCTCCAGAGCCCCGGGTGCAATATCAAGATCCAGGACAGAGGAACATTCCGTACATACAAAATGATAATGAAGTTGAGTATTACAGTCGTACCGGTCACATCCGTTACCGGGTGAAAGTTTAATAATTTCACCCTGCTCCACCAATAGGTTTAAATTTCGGTATACGGTGCCTAAACTTATATTGGGATATTTCTCTCGTATATTCATATAAACAGTATCGGCGGTTGGATGTTCTTTTGTATGAGACAGATATTCTTTAATGGATTCACGCTGACGGCTGAACTTTGTAGTTGTCATATCTCACCTCCAATAATAGTAATCATTATTAATTCTATCATATTATGGATGGCAAGTCAAGGGTTATCATTTTGACGCATATTCCCAGTTGGCTGAGCTATAACGGCATTGATGCCACGAATTCATACATTAAAATGAAGTGGCAGGCACTTCCGCCCAGGCAGAATAGATGGAAGATTTCATGAGAGCCAAAATTTTTATGCCTTTTATTAAATATGGGAAGTTTTAATGCATAGATTACTCCGCCAACCGTATAAATAATGCCACCGGCTAAAAGCCAGTTAAAAGCATCTTCCGGAAGGGCATTGAGTAAAGGGGAAAAGGCCAGCACACAGGTCCAGCCCATGGCAATATAAATTATGGAAGATACCCACTTGGGGCAGTATACCCAAAAAGCCTTTAAACCAATTCCTAAAAGAGCCATACTCCAGATTACGGATAATAAAGCAATTCCCACGGGGCCGTTTAGCACGATTAAGCATACGGGGGTATAGGTGCCGGCGATTAAGATAAAAATCATCATATGATCAAACTTTTTTAGACGGCGGTTTATCTTGTCAGATAAATCAAAGGTATGATATACTGTGCTTGCAGTATATAATAAAACCATACTTGATGCGAATATGCCCAGGGAAATAAAATGAACCGGATCGGGTGCCTTTGAAGCTTTGAAAAGTAAAGGAAGTGCAGCGAAGGCTGCCATAAGCATACCGATAAAATGTGTGATGGCGCTTCCGGGGTCTTTGGGTTTCATAACTTGTTTTGCCATAATATCATTCCTTTCATAAAAAAATAATTATTTATTGTGTAGTATCTGCAAAAATGAAAGTTTAATTACCAATTAGTCATGGAAATTACATGAAGTAGTAATCAAAACTACATTAACTATAAAGGTATACTACATCATGTGGTAATAAAATGCAAGGGGTAATTTTATTAATTTTAAAGGAAAATATTACCAGAATAATAAATCGCAAACAAGAGAAGTATAATTGATTTACAAAAAAGAATTATAAGGTTTGTGATAGTGTTATATAATCTAAATATAACTAACCAGAATAGATAAATACAGAAACTGCCTTATTGATAGGCAGCTTTAGACAACAGAAAATTAATAAACAAATTCAAAATTAGCTTAGCACACCAGTTAATAAGGCAAGAAGTTATAAAGTAGAATAAAGGAGATCGAATATGGATATACAAATCGGAGATATCTTAAAGTTAAAAAAGCAGCACCCCTGCGGCAGCAGCCAGTGGGAGGTTTTAAGGGTAGGTATGGATTTCCGTTTAAAGTGCTTAGGCTGCGGCCATCAGATTATGATTCCGAGAAAACAGGCTGAAAAGAGTATCCGCCAGATCATAAAAAAGGAGCAGCAGGAATAAAAGGACTGACCGGGTCATTATTCCGTGATAAACTCATAATTAATGGAGCTGACAGCATCTCCTTCCATTAGGAAAGTCAGCTTGGTCTTGCCTTTGGTATAGATCAGAGAACCGTTATCCTCCGTATAATCACTGCCATAGGCTTTAATTACCTTATCCCGTGAAGTGCCCAGGGTAATACCTTCCTTCGTGGAGACGCTGTCATCTGCAAAGTCAATGGCAGATACATAATCCCCATCAGAACCTGGGTAAGTAGATAAATTAAAACCGCTGTAATAATATATTTTATCCAGACCCTGGAAAGCACAGCTGGGAGCTTCAAAGTATTCCATAGGATCACCCAGGGTATCCAGGATTTTATCGGCTTTGTCATTCATATGGATGGCAAGCCCGTTATAATCAAACTGGAAACCGGCGGCAGTATCCGATGTATTCGTCTGGTTTGCGGTGTCACCCTCATTCACGTCGGTACCGCAGCTGGTTAATAGCGACAGCAGCAATATTATCAGCACTATAAATAAAAAGTTTTTCATATGCGTTTCTCCTCTCTGTGGGGTCAATCCTCATCCTTTGTGGTTGCCTGTGCACCAAGGCTCTTTAAATAGCCATATTTCTTAAGTTCTTCCCTTTGGGCTTTTTCTGCTGCGATATACAAATCAGATTTCTCTTTCCAGATTTTACTTAAAGCCGGATCCTTTCTATTATCTTCCAGCTGAAAATCCTTGCTCAGAATATTTCCAAAAAAACCGGTGAATTTTTCTGCGCCGGCGAGGTTTAGATGCAGGCCTGCATCACAGGTATCCGTTTTAAAGTCTATGTCCATATCATCCACATAGTTTAAGAAGTTAATATAGACCAGGTCGTTCTGTTCGGCAAAATCAATGATCTGCTGATCCCATTCGGGGTACCAGTAGGGATATATACTTGGGGATTTAATTAAAACCAGTTTAATTCCGTTTGCCTTGCACAGCCTGGTCATCCGGTTCAGGTAATCATAGCTGTTATCGCCAAACCGATAGTCGGGTAATTTTTTTCCGGTGGGTACTACTGTAACCGGTTTTACATCCACCCGCATCAAATATCCGTTAATGGAGACTTTTTTTCTGTTAAACAGGTATTTGAAATCTTCGCCTGTAAGACTCGACCATCGGCTGTGGTACCTTAATATGGGGAAAAGGTAGGATATAATATCTTCGTCCGGAGTCAGGGAAGCCTGTATATTTTTTAATTTCGACCCGGAAAATTTCATTCCGTCCAGAGTCATACGGTTATAAGCTTCATTTTGCGGTTCATTATATTTCATAGCCAGAACGTTAAAAACGATAACTTTAGGCTTTTCATACTTTAGGGTTTCCTCCAGCAAATAATAGGACTGCCAGATCAGCTGCTGGGCGCTGCCCCGGATATAACTGGTTATTCCGTAATCTTCCCATAAGGTAACGGGTGATACATTGGAGAAGACTTCGCAGTCACCGATAAATATAACCTCGTGATTTTTCTCTTCCCCATAATATTCCTCAACTAAATTCCCTTCGTGAATTTCAGATACATACTTGGGCATAAATAACCGCTGCAAAAATAGAAGGAAAACCAGAGCAAATCCTATGGCCAGGAGATTTATAATTATTTTTTTCTTCATCTTTTCCTCCGATCTTCGTGGGGTTACGTGTTATCAAAAACTGAAACTTTTAATATGGCAGTGGCGTCTATTAAGTCAAACCGTCTGAAAAGTTTAGACCAGAATCCGTTTTGTATTTGCAATTTATACAGCGGTCTATGTTTAAATTAGAGCCGGCTAATAAATTCAAATTAAAACTGGCTGTATATAAACTGGCTTGCATCGTAGCCAATTCCGTAAGCTCCGAAAATCAAGACAGAAAAAAACAGAAGAAAATAGATGGCATACCTTACCAGAACCGGTTTAGCCGAAAGCTTTACACGGACACTGCCCCTTCGCTGGATTAAACTTACGGTTAGCACCGTAAGAACGGCTAATATAAGCACAATATAATCGGAGAGTTTCAGGCCCAGGCCCATAAAACCGCTCTTTAACAATTCACCCAGATTTAAGGTAGTAAATATGGAACCGTACATTTTAAGGGTGGTACTTACATCCCGATAGCAGTCAAAGGTCCTTAAGAAACTCATAAGCCAGAAAGTGCGGGCAATCTGAAACAGCCGGTAGTAAAAAGTATGCTCTATATGGCACCGCTGGTGGAATTTTGCATAGAAAGGCGCACATTCCTGAGAGATCAGGATAATCACACCGTTTGCCAGCCCCCACACGATAAAGTTCCAGCTGCCTCCGTGCCAGAAACCGGTTGTAAACCAGACAAGGAGGGTAGCAATATAAACCGGAATCCGTTTACCGATGTTTTCGCCAAAACGTGCTCTTGAAGTCTTCGAAAGATTTAACATGGGCTTGCAGACCGAGATGGGATAAAACAGGTACTCTTTAAACCAGGTACCTAATGAAATGTGCCATCTGCGCCAATATTCCACGATGGACTTAGAAAAGTAAGGACGGATAAAGTTTTCTTTGATCCGGATTCCCAGGACTTCCGCAATGCCGATGGTGATGTCGATACCACCCGTAAAATCGGAATAAAGTTCAATGGCATAAAAAAACATACCCAGCAGAACATAAGAGCCCTGATATTTATCCGGATCACCGATTATGGTGTTAACAGCAATTAATAGGCGGTCTGCTATGACCAGCTTCTTAAAATATCCCCATAAAATCCTGGTGGCACCAAAAGAAATGTTACGTCCGTCAAAGCTGTGTTTTTTAAACATCGTTTCCTTCAGATCGTCAAACCGGCTGATAGGGCCTTGTATCAATTGGGGAAAGAAAGAGATAAAAAGGGCCAGCCGGAAGAGATTTTTTTCAGCCGGATATTTCTCCCTGTATACATCGATTACATACCCCATAGTCTGAAAGGTATAAAAGGAAATACCAAGAGGAAGTATAAACTGGAAAAAGGAAAGTTCCTGGTTAAAGATCATGTTAATATTGGAAATTGTAAAGTCCGAATATTTTAGTACGGCCAGGATACCAAAATTTAAGAACAGGCATAAAAGCAGCCACCGAAAGCGCCGGGACTTCATAACAGCCTTATATTCTTTCTTTTCCTCCCTGGTAAGGGTTTCTTTCCGTTCCTTTAAATACGCGTCCTGAAGCTCCTTCTGACATGTAATTTTCCGGGTAATCAGATAAGAGGAAACCGTTGTAAATAATATATAAATCAGATACCTTATTCCTGCAAAATAATAAAAGATGTAGCTTGCAATCAGCAGCAGTACCCACTGAAATCGTTTGGGTATCGAATAATAAATTATAAACAACAACAATATGAAAATAACAAAATTATGGGATGTAAAAAGCATGCTACCCCCTCATTCTAGATAAAATTTAGCTTATTCATCGAGTAAACGTTCAACTAACTGCCAGAGTGCTTTGGCAGAATTAAAATTTTCCGGAACGATTTCATCTGCCGGAATGGCAACATCAAATTCATCATTTATCTCCGCGATCAGAGTTACGATATCAAAAGAATCAATAACATTATCATCAATTAAGGTATTACAGGTCTCATAATTAATCTCCGGATGCAAGCTTTTTAAAATTTCTAATAGTTGTTCCATGAATCTCCTTCTGTCTGAGTTGAGGCAGAATGCCTGTGATCAGACTTGTTTTTATTTAAAGTCTTGTTGCTGATTATTAATTTAAAGCCATGATAAGTCTAAAGCTTTAATAAGCCTGAAAGTAACTGAGTGATATGGTGCAAAATAAAAAGCTCAAAGTTATGACTTAAGATAGCTTTTTTTATACCGTTCCAGCAATAATACCCGGTTTATCTTACCGTTGGGAGTCAGAGGTATTTCCTCCAGAACCTCAATTACATTTGGCAGCATATATCTGGGCAGTTTCTCCTTCAGACCGTTTATAATTTCACTGGCAGTCAGGCTTCCGGTATAATATAAAACAATTTTTTTCTTATCATTATCAAATAAACAACAGGCACTTTTGATTCCGTCCAGGTTATTAACTCCATTTTCAATTTCCCCCAGTTCGATCCGGTGACCCATATGCTTAATCTGATTGTCCCTGCGGGAGAGAAATAAAAGTTCGCCCTGGGCATTGTATTTTCCCATATCACCGGTGCGGTAGATCAGTTCCGGATAAGACTGGTTCAAAGGGTTCTGTGTAAAGACTTCCTGGGTTCTGGTAAAATCACCGTAATAGCCAAGGGTCAGTGCGGTGCCCCGGATACAGATTTCACCGGGATCGCCGGGAGCGGGTATTTGATTTTTCTCATCTAAGAGCAGGATTTCCGTATTGCGAAAAGGCTTGCCAATGGGCATTGCTTCTTCCGTACTAAAATCTCTGTCAACATGATAATAACAGGACATTCCTGTGGCTTCCGTCGGCCCGTACAGATTAAAATAACGTGCATCCGGCAGGGCTTTTTTCCACAGGTTGAACTGTTTTATGGGGAATACTTCGCTGCCAAAGGCTATGGTATGCAAGTATCTGGGGATAAGTTTATCCAGGGTGCCAAAAGAAGAAATCATGGTAAGGGCCGAGACAACCCAGCATACAGTATTGATTTTGTAAAGGTTTAAAAACTCCACCAGCTTTACGGGGAAGCGGAATAAACTTTTAGGAATCAGATACGTGGTTGCACCAAATTTTAGGGTAGGATAAAGTTCTTTTAAACAGGCATCCACATATAAGGGGGTTTGATTGCCGAATACAGTATTTTCGTTAAATTTAAGAACTTCGGACAAGCTTTCTATATAGTCGATAACGGAGCGGTGGCAGGCGATCACTCCTTTTGGAATACCGGTGGAACCGGAGGTGAAAACGATGTAGATCGGGTCTGTATCGATGGCCTTTTCCCGGATAGAAAGGAGGACTTCCTCTCTGGGAACTGTTTTTATAATATCGCTATATAGATAAATCTTCCCCTGACCCAGGGTAGGAATCAAGTCCTTGGTTGATAAGTCACAGATAACCGCTCTGGGATTTAGTTTCTGGAAAATAAGCTGTATCCGCTCCTTTGGCATTTCCTCATCTAAAGGTACGTAGTAATTGCCGCCATAAAGAATACCGTAAAAAGCTGCAATGGCGTCCGGGTGTTTCTTCATAAATACAATAACGGGTTCTTTATATATTTTTTCAAGGCTTAAAAAAGTACCGATGGCTCTGGCCCGCAATAATACTTCACGGAAAGTCAGGCCGGTTTCTTCATTGGCATAGGCTGTTTTATCCGGCTTCTGCGCTGCGGCAGATTCCAGATATTCCAGAACATTACGCTGCATATTTTCTCCTTCTTTCCGGGTTACCCTGTGATTAAGCTGTCATATCCGCTTTTAAGTTTTCCTCCGCATAAAAGCACGGACTGTGCGGCTAATACTTCCATGGCATCCAGGTAACCGGGGCCAATCGTAAAGTCACGTTTTACCAGGGATAGTTCGGTACAGCCGATTATATTTACCTGGCAGCCGTGTTTTTTTAGTTCCTCGGATACCTGGTAGAATTTCTCCGGGTTGATTGGCAGCCCTGCTTTAATGTTTTCATAGATTAACTGATTTACGGTTTCCTGTCCCTTTTTAGAGGGAATAACCAGTTGGATTCCGTGTAAACGAAGCTCATCCTGAAATATTTTACTGAATACGGTTCCTTCCGTTGCCAGGAGCCCGGCGATTTCCACCTGGCTGCGTTTTAATTCAAGAGCGGTTTCGCTTATCATGTTGATAATAGGAACCGGTATATTCTGTGACAGCAGGGAATGGTAAAAATGAGCTGTAATACACGGGATTGCTATATAATCCACATTGAGGGAAACCAGTCTGCTTCCTATTTCAAGCATTGGTACTACCGGACTGCTGCTGCTTTTGCCAAGGATATGGGAAGTCCGGTCCGGGATAGAAGGGCAGTTATAAATCACCATTTCCAGATGTTCCTGGTCGCAACCTGCCTCCGTCATCTTTAAAATCAGATCAAAAAAATAATTTGTAGCAAAGGGGCCAAGCCCTCCGATTACTCCTAATTTTTTCGTAGAGCATCCTCCTTTCACTTTCCGGGATTCAAACTTCAAAGGCCCTTCCACGTGCTTTACAGGAATGAAAAGTTGACCTTTTGGCACCTGAATCTTTTAAGGTAATTGAGAAACAGCATATTTTTATATAGCTTACTCCTTTGGAGTTGCCGGGTATAAGGATTTATTGTAGTTGTAATAGTTATTCCCGCGTTTTTTAGATAGTGCTGCCAGCTGGGAATCGGTAAGCATAAAAGATTCTCTATGATCTACGTTGGGACAGGAATCGTAATGATACCAGTCGCCACCGATTTTGATAAGACTCCAGTAATGCCTGGTGGTGCCGCCTACCCGGGTAATATCTATACTTTCAATTCCTGCTAAAGTCAGCAGCTCTTTGGAAACTGCAAAATAGGTGAAACAGTCTCCTACTCCTTTTTTAATACCATTATAGGCTTCCTTCATCCAGTCGCTTTTATCGGAATAACCAGTATAGGAGATGTGGCTTTTTGTCCATTTATAAATGGCATAGGCCTTGTCTCTCTGACTCATAGAGGAACCGGTAATATTGTCCAGGATATCTTCTGCCAGAGAATCAAGTGCTGATTTATCCACCTTATATTCTTTTACGGTTAGGTTAATGGTTTTCTCTGTTTTATTGCCGCTGGAATCTTTGGCACTGTATATAACCGGATAGGTACCGGCTTTTCTTAGATTAACCTTGCTGTTGTCCACAGTAAAGTCAACTTCCTTATCTTTGTTATCCGTAACCGTTATATTAGTTTTATAGGAAACTTTGTCACCGATATACACAGTCCGGTCTACGGCACCTGCAATAACCGGGGCTTGTGTATCAGCTTTTATTGTCAGTTTAGTTGTCAGTTCCGTTATATTACCACTATCATCCTTTAGCTGTATAACCGTATCAAAAGTACCGGTTTTTTTTGTATCGGGATTATTTTTAAAGGAAACGGTCACCGGAGAGACATCCACAATATTACTGACAAAATTACGGGCATCAAGAATATCGCCAACCCAGGCTTCCTGATCTACTGCCGTAGCTGCCGGCGGGGTAAAATCAATTACCTCCAGTTTACAGGTAATAATACTATTATCTGCTTTAATTTTTATATCATGCACTGCAGGTTTATTTAAATTCAGTTTACTCATATCCGTTTCGTAGGATAGCTTATAATTCGTAGTATTCTGGAATTCTTTCACATCCACAAGGGGTGAACCGGCCTCTATCCGGACTGTCTTCTTAATATCGATAAGCGTCAGGGAAGCAGACAGCTCGGCCCGGTTGCTGCTGGTATCGGTAAGAACCAAAGTTACGGGCTGATCACCGGTTTTGCCAAAATCCGGGGAAGCTTTGTAAGTAACCGTCACGCTGGTGGCATCCTTTATATTATTAAGAAATGTTTCCGGTTTGAGTTCCTCTCCCAGAGGAGCGGCCTGATTTACCACCTCGGCAGCGGGAGCCGTGGTATCCACAATATTAAGGGTTACGGTATAGATTTTGCCGCCGGTCCGTATTTGAACCGGGTAAGCTCCCGGTGTATTCAAATCAAGGGTTGAGAGATCGGTTTCAAAAGAGGCATCCTCATCTTTATTAATCAAAAACTCCCTCGCGTCAGAAAGTTTCGTACCTGCTTCCAGGGTAACGGACTTTCGTACCTTTGGCATAAAGTACTGGTAACTGAATATACCTATAATTATGGCAGCGATGCAAAGCAATGTGGTTAGAAGGATTGTAATTTTACTGCGTCTGTGTCGTCTGTACATGTCTTACCTCCATATTAACACCGATAAAGGGCTTCGTAGCAGGGTTCTGCTATTAGTAATCTGATTACCTTTTGCTTCTTTATGGCTTCGAAATTAAAATCAGATAATGAAGGTATTATATGATTATCCATGAAAATTAATCGTAATAAGACAAAATAAGGATTCAATTTGGCATGGAAATTACAGGGGATAAAAAATAAAGAAAGGACAAAGTATCTCAACCAAAATAAAGAATCTGATAGAAGTGATATCTTGTGTTTGTTATAATAGTACTATTGAGAAAACGAAAAGCAGATATACTTATTTTTTCGCTGGCTAGGTTATATTAGAAATGGTTTTAATATATAATCGGCTTAAGAAGAAAAAAAACAGTGTATTAGATGATTGCAACCTGAAGTAACATTCTAGCAACTAATAATTGATTTTGTATAATGAACGGATATGTTAATATTAATATGTAACCCAAGTTAAAAAATAATAAGTATAGAGTGATTAGGTTGAAAAAACGAAATACAGTTTTTCAACATCTTGATTTATACGTGCGCTTAGGCGCACAGACGGGAGTTAAAATGCATTTTTCGGATAAATTACAAATTATTAGAAAATCTATGGGTATAACCCAGGAAGAGCTGGCTGAAAAATTGCTGGTATCCCGCCAGGCAGTGGCTAAATGGGAAAGCGGTATGGCATATCCGGACATATTAAATCTAATACAATTGAGCGAGTTGTTTCATATTACAATTGATTATCTTGTTAAAAATAATGAATGCAGTAAAGGCGTAAATCAGGCTTCGGATAATGATATGGATGAATTAATTGAATTTAAAATTGAAGCAATCAAGAATACGTATGCTGGTTTTGCCAACCAGTGTACTGCATCCAGACCAGAGTCCCATGACTATATTTATAATAAGGGGAATTATCAATACTATGACACCTGGTTAGGCGGAGAAAAATTTTCCGGTGAGGAAGCAATCTGGAAAAATGGAAAAGCTGTTTTTGCTATGAATTATTTTGGAAGAACACTAGAGGAGAGGTTTAGCAGCGATTTTTTAAAAGAAGCTCTCAGAATGGCCACAAAAGAATTGCCGTTTAGAGGTCCGGATTATTATCAGGCCGGGGAATATATATATAAATTAAAAGTAATTGGAGATATGGAGTGGTTTCAAGGGTATGAAGAAATCTACTGCCATGAGATTAAGACGTATGAATGCTATTTTCATGGAGGCATGCTGACATCATGAAGATGGTAGAAAATATAATCCAGGTAAAGGATTATGTTACAAAATCGAATCTGCCAGCAAGTGATTTTGTGATAAATCCGTATGTGGGGTGCCCACATGCCTGTAAATATTGTTATGCCTGTTTTATGAAGCGTTTTACAGGGCATAAGGATCCTTGGGGAGCCTTTATTGATATTAAGGTATGTGATAATCCAATTAATACAAAAAAATTAGCAGGTAAGTCGGTATTTATGGCTTCCGTGACAGATTGTTATAATATCTATGAGGAACAATATGGCATTACAAGAAAAATATTAGAGCAGCTGGTTTTGATTAATTGTAACCTCGCAATTTCTACAAAATCGAAACTCATATTACGTGATATTAATTTATTAAAGCAGTGCGGGAAGCTTAAGGTGGCCATCTCACTGAATACACTTGATGAAAATTTTAAGAATGATATGGATAAGGCAAGTAGTGTTGAAGACAGATTAAGCACGTTAAAAGAATTACACTTAAATGGAATTTATACCGTATTATTTATCTCCCCTATTTTCCCGGAACTAACGAATTATAAAGCATTACTTGAACGAACCCATGGATACGTTGATGAATATTGGTTTGAGAACTTAAATCTACGCGGTAATTATAAGCAAACGATTTTGTCGTATATAAAAGAAAACTATTCAGAGCTATATCCATTGTATGAAGAGATTTATATAAAAGGAAATAGCAGTTACTGGCTGGAGCTTGGTTTACAAATTGAAAGCTACTGCAGGGAGCATAATATAGCGCATATAAACTATTTTTTCACAAGGATTTAGTGAAAGCAAAATTAAAACGTGGATAAGGATGAAGTTTATAAGTGATTGTGCCACTGAAAAAAGCAGTCAGAGCGGCGCGATATCTGGGTAATCCAAATCAATAGAATTTTTACTAGAAAAAACCATGAAACCACTTTACCGGGTTCCATGGTTTTTGTTTATAAATAGAAAAATTGTTTATCTGTTTTCTAATTCCATCTTAGCCAGCTGGATACATCCCATAATACCCTGGTTGTCGTTAAGGGCAGCAGGAACAATATAGTTGTCGATATCACTTATCTGCGAAGTTCTTACATAGCCATTTAATAATTCAACTACCTTTTTGCGGATAAGGGGGAATAACTGTTCCTGGTGCATAACACCGCCGCCTAATACGATTCGGTGAGGGGAAAGGGTTAAAATATATCCCACAAGTGCCTGTGCGATATAATATGCTTCCAGTTCCCAAACCTTAGTCTCGTCTTTTAATTCAATGGCCTTTTTGCCCCAGCGTTTTTCAATGGAAGGACCGGATGCCAGACCTTCAAGACAGTTGGGATGATAAGGGCAAACACCTTCAAAATGATCCTCGTCATGTTTGCTGAGCAATACGTGTCCGGCTTCAGGATGCAGCATTCCGTGGAGCAGGCCGCCGTTCTGGTATACACCAACGCCGATTCCGGTACCAATGGTTATGTAAATACTGGAATCGATTCCCTTTGTGCTTCCCCAGGTTGCTTCTCCAAGAGCAGAGCCATTAACATCCGTATCAAAACCGATGGGGATGGTAAGAGCCTTCTTAATATTGCCGACAAAATCGTAATTAGCCCAGGCTAATTTGGGGGTTGAAGTAATATAACCATAGGTATCTGACTTTTTATCCAAATCTATGGGACCAAAAGAACCAATTCCCAGCGCTGCAATCTCTTTTCCTTTAAAATAATCAATTATTTTAGGGATTGTGACATCAGGAGTTTCCGTAGGGATGGAAACCTGTTCCAGAATTTCACCGTTTTCATTGCCAATTGCCAGTACCATCTTGGTACCGCCGGCTTCTAAAGCGCCAAATAACATGTTTGTGTCCTCCAAGTAAAATTTAATAATATAATGGACTTGCCCTATACCGGGCAAAATACTTTCTCTTATTTTACCCTAAGTTAAGTAAAAAATATAGTACTAAATCGTAAAATGCTGAAATAACTGCAGGTGTTTTATACCAAAACAGCCAAAAAGAGCATTACTGCCGGAAACATAAAAAATAATACCCCAACCAAGAAACGATAAGACGTCTTTTTATTGGAGTATTGTTTTTATGATAACATAGCAGATTATAATTGACTATGTTAATGAGTTTCTTCTATTAGCAGGTTTATTAAATTACGAACTGCTTTAAATACCTCTGGCTTAATTTTAAAGAGTTTTCAATATCTTCTCTGGAGCCTTCAAAAGCTTTGTCCTCAATTTCAATACAGGTATATCCGTTGTAACCGATATCCGTAAGGGCAGAGACATATTTGCCCCAGTCCACATCACCAAGGCCCGGAAGTTTCGGAGACATAAATTTTAAAGGCGGAGCCATGATTCCTACGTCGTCTAATTTATCACGGTAAATCTTGATATCTTTGTAGTGAACATGATAGATACGGTCTTTGAATTCGTACAAAGGTTTAATGTAATCGATCATCTGCCATACAAAATGGGAAGGATCGTAGTTAAGGCCTAAATTCTTGCTGGGGATGATTTCGAACATTCTTCTCCAGTTGGCAGGAGTGGTCGCAAGATTCTGTCCGCCGGGCCATTCATCATTGGTAAAGAGCATAGGGCAGTTTTCAATGGCGATTTTAACCTGGTTCTCTTCCGCTAATTTAACGATAGGAGGCCAAACTTCCTCATAAATCTTAAAGTTCTCATCTACATTCTTAAGGGAATCCCTGCCGATAAAGGTAGTAACCATACCCACACCGAGTTTTGAGGAAGCCAGAATGACATTCTTTAAATGGTCAATGAAGACAGCACGTTTTTCCAGATCGCCGTCCATGGTATTGGGATAGTAGGCCAGAGATGAAATCTCCACTTTTTTATCCTGGCAGTATTGCTTTATGTAAGCAATTTTCTCTTCTGTCAAAGTATCTACGT